>NZ_VUAZ01000091.1 GCF_009296165.1 Pseudomonas kitaguniensis
AAAAACGGATATGCACGAAAATCCAAAGAACACCCCAAGCCCGCTTGCTGCGCGACAGCGCCAGATCAAAGATGCATCAGGCCCTCCCACCCGCAGCCCTGCGCAGGTTTTTTGATAGCCCCCCGGCAAGCAACCGGCTTAGACCCGGAAGGCTTGCACCGCAGTGCTGAGCTGGCCGCCAAGCACCAGCAAGTGCTCACCCTGGCGACGGCCCTCGCCGATGCGCAGCAAATTATCCTCACCCAACTGGTGAATGCGCTCGCTGTTATCGCGTATCTCGCTGACCGCGCCACTTTGCTGGGCGGTCACATCGGCGATGCGCACCGCCGTATCGGAAATAGTCTGGATCGCCTCGACGATTTCATCCAGCGCACCGTCGGCGGCCTGGGCTTGCTGTGCGGTGGCTTCGGCGTGTTCGACCTGGGCGCGCATGCCTGCCACCGATTGGCCGGCAGCGGTTTGCAGGCCGGCAATCAGTGTCTGGATTTCGGCTGTCGCACCGGCCGTGCGTTGGGCCAGCGAGCGCACTTCATCGGCGACCACGGCAAACCCGCGCCCGGCCTCTCCGGCACGCGCTGCTTCGATGGCGGCATTCAACGCGAGCAGGTTGGTCTGGTCGGCAATCGAGCGAATCACCGTGAGTACACCGCCAATGGTGGCGGATTCTTCGGCGAGTTTTTCGATCATTTGCGCGTTCTGCTGCACTTCGCCGACCAAGGCATGCAGCCCGGTCAGGCTCAGGCCGATCACATGTTGGCCCTGTTGCACCGCCTGGCCAGCGCTGCGACTCGCACCGGCGGCCTGGCTGGCGTCACCGGCCACTTGCTGAATGGTCGCTTCCAGCTCGCCCAGCGAGTCGCGGATCTGCGCGGTATCGCCGGCTTGGCGTTCGGCGCCGTCATGCAGGCCGCTGCTCAGCTCGGCAAGCGCGCGGCTGGTGCCGGCGACTTCTTCGGCATTGCCACGAATAGTCCCCACCAAGTCCACCAGATAAGCGCGCAGGCGGTTAAGCGAAGCTTCGATGTCGCGCAGTTCGCGGTTGGTTTTGCCCAAGGCAATCGGCTTGCTGAAGTCGCCTTCGGCCCAGGTCGACAGCGCCGGTGCAAGGTTGGTCAGCACGCGTGCGAGGCGCCGTTGCAGGGTGTCGATGAGCAGCGCGATCAGCAGGATCAGGCCGATCATTACGCCTTGCATCAGGCGTACTTCGCCCTGGATCTTGCCGTGCTGCTCGCGCACCACCGGCTCCAGGCCGGCAATGGCGTGTTGCACGGCGGCGATTTTCAAGTGGGTGCGGTCGGCCAGCGCCGTGCGCAGTTGAATTTGCTCGCGGGTACGCTTGAGTTCGCCGGGGTAGCGGGTCAGCAGGCTGTTGAGTTCGCGTTTAAGGTCGACGCCGGTGTCTTGTGCTTCAGTTTTTTCGCTGTTTTCCAGGCCCATCATGGCGGAGAAATCATCAGCGCTGGATTCCGCGCTGGCCTTTACGCCGAGCAACGGTAATTGCGCCAATACGTCGGCCTGTGTGCGCATGCTGGCGACTTCGCGCTCAACCTCATCGGCCAGTTCTGCGCGCCCGCTGCTCACCAGTTTGTCGCGCGCCAGCGACAGTTTGCCCAAGTGCTGGGCCGCAGCCAGCAGCGGCGGCAGGTAGCGTGCGGCGTCTGGCGAATTAACGCCGATGGCGTACTGGCCCAGTTGCTCCAGGTTGGCGCCGAGTTCGCGTTCGGCTTGCAGCAGCAGCGCTTGCGGGTCGCCGGCCAGCTTGCCGGCGGCGAGCAAATCGGTCTTGCTGAAGGTGTCGAGGTCTACCAGGCTGGGGCGCAGGTTTTGCGCGAGTTCGGCGGGCAGTTCATCAAGGTTTTTTAACAGGCTTTCGAGGCTCTGGCCGGCGCTGCTCAAGCGCAAGGCGTCGCCGCTGGCCAGGTAGTCGTCGATATTGCGTGCGGCCTGGTTCTGAAACGTCTGCGACAGGCCCAGGTAGCGTTCCATCAGCAGGTAAGGCCGCTCCAGCGCGCGTTGCGACCACCACAACGTCGCCCCAAGTGCCAAGCATACGGCCACCAGCAGAAGGGTATTCAGATTGGTCAGCAGCTTCAGGCGCATGCGTGGTTTCAACCGTCAGCAAAAGATAAGTGCCTGAACTTATTGCGTTTTAGTTACAGAGTGATGACGGACTAAGTGAATTCGGATGAAAAGATGGCACTTTGCTTTGATGCATGTACGGCCTGGACTCGGTTACGCCCGGCGTCCTTGGCGCGGTACAACGCCTCATCCGCTTGGGCTGCCATCATCAAGCTGTCGGAACCGTCGTACAGCTCAACCAGGCCGGCGCTGAAGGTGCAACACAAATCCTGGGGCTGCGCCGGGTAATGTATTTCGGCAAAGCGCTCACGGATTTCGTCGAGCACCTTGCAGGCCGATTCCAGGTCGGTGTCGGGCATCACGATGGCAAACTCTTCACCGCCGTAGCGGCCGATGTAGTCGGTCTTGCGCAACCGTTGCTTGAGAAACAGCGCCAGGCTTTTGATCACGCGGTCGCCCATCGGGTGGCCGTGGCTGTCATTGACCCGCTTGAAGTGGTCGATGTCGAGCATGGCAAAGCTCAACGGCTTGTTTTCGCGGCGCGCGCGAAAGCTGCAGTCTTCGAGCAATTGCAGAATATGTGTGTGGTTGTACAGCCCGGTCAGGCTGTCGCGCACCATCCGCGCCTTGAGGTTGCGCGCGCGCGCGGCGCGGTTGCGCACAGTGGTGATCAGGTGGCGCGGCTTGATCGGCTTGGTGAGGAAGTCGTCGCCGCCTTCGCTCATGGCATCCAGCTGTTTGTCGAGGTCGTCTTCGGCCGACAGGTAAATAATCGGCACGCTGACATAGCGGTCGTTATGGCGAATCACCTTGGCCAGTTCGGTGCCGGTACACGCGGGCATATACATGTCGAGGATGATCAGGTCCGGCTGGAAATCCGCCAGCTCGGCCATGGCCTGGATCGGCTCGATCAAGGTGCGGGTGACGATGCCGGCGCTGTTCAGCAACCGCTCGGTGTGCAGCGCCTGCGCGCGTGAGTCATCGATGATGAGTACTTTATACGGCTCGTACTGCGCGACGCAGGTGAGTACTTCGATCTTTTCCAGCAGGCTTGAGGCTTCCAGCGTGCCGGTGAGAAATTCCTGGCCGCCGGCGCGCACGGCGGCCAGGCGCGTCGGCGTGTCGGTTTCATGCAGGCTGAAAAACAGCAGTGGCAGCTTTTGTTCCAGGCCTTCCTGGGCTTGGGCGGCGAGCTTGAGGCCCAGCCCCGTGCCGCAAAAGTCCACGTCCATCACAATCGCCGACGGCAGGCGCTCGGCCATCGAGGCGTGAAACGCTGCCACGCTGTCGAGGGACTGCGCGCTCATGCCAAAAAATTCGAGTTGCTTGGCCAGGCGCTCGGCGCGGTCGTGATCGGCCAGCATCACGTAGATCGGCTTGCGCATTGGCGGCAAAAGCGTTTGCTCAAGCTGGTCGCCCTGGCGCAGGCCGGTGCGGGACAAGCGCTGCATCAGGCGGTTGAGTTCGGTGATGACATGGCTGCTGAGGCGGCCACGATTTTCGTCGACCGCCTGCAGGGACTCGCCGATATGCCGCGCCAGGTGGCCATGCTCCGGCTGTTCAAAGCGCTCGGCAAAGCGCAGCAAGCGCAAGTTGGCATCGCTGAGCTCGGCTAAGTCCGCGCTCGACCATTCGCTGTGTTGCAGACGCTGCCATATCTCAAGAATTTGACGTGCCTGATGAATTACCCGCTGGGCAAAATGCTGCTTGAGACGCTCACGGCTGGGGTCTTCTGGCTCGGTCATATCCTGACTACTACGGTAGGGTGCATGCTGAGGTCGACTGATGGCGCTATGCTAGCACCTCTTTTCTGTTACATGAGTGTCATACGTCAATTAAGTACAAGTCTTTGGTATTCAGTTTCCGACCTCGTGGTCGCGCAGCGTAAAAAACGTGCATCCTTTATAGTCGAACCTGCCCTGTGCGCCACTTTTGGCTAAAAGCCCCGCACCGATGGGCACGATGGGGTAGGGTTGCGGTCGGAATGTTTGAACGCACCCGGACAATTTGACGTGCATGAACTCAAGTGATTGAAAGGATAACGCCATGCTGGACTGGAAAAACCGTGCAGACAGTGCCAAAGGCCCCGCCCCTGAATCGACCTCGGCCAACCGCGGCTACTTTCGCAACCTGCTGATGAGCAAAGCCTTGCTTTGCGTGTTGGCGGTGTATTTGTTGGTCACAGGCGGCCTGGGTTGGTATTGGAGTGAAGAACCCGCGCTGTTCCCGGTCCAGCAAAATGCCCAGCTTGCCGCCGAAAAGGAAGGCAAGCAGATGGTGGTGGGCTACACCACCGTTGAAACCCTCAAAACCGTGGTTGGTACGTTGCTCAACAAGCCCGGCGGTTACATTTCCAATGACCGTTTCCCGCCAGGCCTGTGGATGGACAACATGCCGAGCTGGGAGTACGGCGTGCTGGTGCAGGTGCGTGACCTGACCCGTGCCTTGCGTAAAGACTTCGCCCGCTCACAGTCGCAGTCGGCCGAAGATGCTGACTTGGCCAAGGCCGAGCCGCGCTTCAACTTCGATAACAAGAGCTGGGTGTTGCCGTCGAGTGAGTCGGAATACCAGGAAGGTATCAATTCGCTGAATCGCTACGAGGCGCGCCTGTCTGACCCCAACCAGCGCGGCGCGCTGTTTTACGCGCGTGCCGATAACCTGAATAACTGGCTGGGCGACGTCGCTACCCGTTTGGGCTCGTTGTCGCAGCGCCTGTCGGCCAGCGTGGGCCGCGTCAAACTGAACACCACGTTGAAAACCGAAGCGCTGAAACCGGGCGAAGTGCCGCAGGTTGATGAAGAAGTGGTCGAAACCCCATGGATGCAAATCGACAACGTGTTCTACGAAGCGCGTGGCCAGGCGTGGGCCTTGTCCCACCTGCTGCGCGCCATCGAAGTCGATTTTGCCGACGTGCTGGCGAAGAAAAACGCCACCGTCAGCGTGCGCCAGATCATTCGTGAGCTGGAGGCTTCGCAAGAGCCGGTGTGGAGCCCGATGATCCTGAACGGCAGCGGCTTCGGCGTTCTCGCCAACCACTCGCTGGTCATGGCCAACTATATTTCCCGGGCCAATGCCGCAGTGATCGACTTGCGTCAGCTGCTTAACCAAGGGTGATGATGGACGCTACCCAAAAGGAGGCCGCGCACCGCGCGGCCTCCGACGCTGAACTGATCTGCTGGGTCGACGAGCGCGACAACGTGCTCGGCAGCCTGGTCAGGTCCGACCTTCGCCAGCGCGGCCTGATTGGCCGTTGCACGTTTATTTTCCTGTTCAATTCGGCCGGCCTGCTCTGTGTGCATCGACGTACCTTGAGCAAAGCCATGTATCCCGGGTTCTGGGACACGGCGGCGGGCGGGATGGTCGCGCCAGGCGAGAGTTACGCCGATTCGGCAGCCCGTGAGTTGGAAGAAGAGCTTGGGGTGGGCGGCGTGGAATTGGTCGAGCATGACCATTTCTACTTTGAGGACGGTGACAGCCGGCTCTGGTGCAAATCCTACTCCGCGGTGTGGGATGGTGCCTTGCGTCTGCAGCCCGAAGAAGTCATGGAAGCGCGCTTTCTGCCGATTGAAACAGTGCTGCAGGAAGCGCAACACAAGCCTTACTGCCCGGACGCCCAAGAGGGCTTGAGGCGCTATCTGGCCTCACGTCGCTAAACTTGCATAAATTGGCGCGATTTGGCCCTTAGCAAGTTGGCTTTTTGCCGTTACACTGCGCGACTTTTCACCCGAACCACCTAGGCGGTTCGGTAGCGCTGCCCCTGCCTGAGTGGGGCTTCGCGGTCGGTAGGCGCCTTGCGGGTACCGATCAGTCTTTGTCCTCCCAAGAGGATTGCCGGTGGCCAAAAAAGCCGCATCCTTCGCCGCCCTTGGTGGCTTGGTATTTTCCACCGACGCAGGTCGACACTGCCCGGACTGTCGTCAGCCCGTGGATTCGTGCACCTGCAAACAAACCCTGATCCCTGAAGGTGACGGCATTGCCCGCGTGCGACGCGAGAGCAAAGGCCGTGGCGGCAAGACGGTGACCACCATCACCGGCGCGCCCCTGGCCGAAGACGCCCTGAAGGAGCTGGCCACTGCGCTGAAAAAACGCTGTGGCACCGGTGGCGCGTTGAAAGACGGGGTTATCGAGATTCAGGGCGATCACGTCGAATTGCTGTTAGCCGAGCTGATCAAGCTGGGTTACAAGGCCAAGAAGTCCGGCGGCTGAAAGCCTCTTCCCAACCTGTGTCTAAACTCTGTCCTGCGAGCGCGGTCTTACCTTGCTTACAGGCAAATCGTCATTTTCATTCTTTAGACTGCGCCAGCCTCTACCAGAGGTGGCGCCTTCGCCTTCATATATAGGGGACTTCGATGTCCGTACGACGCACACGCAAAGACGATGGCAGCCAATGGACAGTTGCGGACAGCCGCAGTGTTTACGGGATTCGCCATTGGGGGGCCGGGTATTTCGCGATCAATGAAGCCGGTCGCGTTGAAGTCCGTCCGAACGGCCCGAACAGCACGCCCGTCGACCTGTACGAGCAAGTCGACGAGCTGCGCAAAAGCGGCCTGTCCTTGCCGTTGCTGGTGCGTTTCCCCGACATCCTGCAAGACCGCGTGCGCCAGTTGACCGGTGCGTTCGACGCCAACATCGAACGCCTCGAATACCAAAGCAAGTACACCGCGCTGTACCCGATCAAGGTGAACCAGCAAGAAGCCGTGATCGAAAACATTATCGCCACGCAAGACGTGTCGATTGGCCTGGAAGCCGGCTCCAAGCCTGAGCTGCTGGCCGTGCTGGCCCTGGCACCCAAGGGCGGCACCATTGTCTGCAACGGTTACAAGGACCGTGAGTTCATCCGCCTCGCGCTGATGGGCCAAAAGCTTGGCCACAACGTGTTCATCGTGATCGAAAAAGAATCCGAAGTAGCGCTGGTGATCGAGGAGGCGGCAAACCTCAAGGTCAAGCCTCAGGTTGGCCTGCGCGTGCGTTTGTCGTCCCTGGCGTCGAGCAAGTGGGCCGACACCGGCGGTGAAAAATCCAAGTTCGGTTTGTCGGCGGCGCAACTGTTGTCGGTGGTCGAGCGCTTTCGCGCGGCGGGCCTGGACCAGGGCATCCGCTTGCTGCACTTCCATATGGGTTCGCAAATCGCCAACCTGGCCGACTACCAGCACGGGTTCAAGGAAGCCATTCGTTACTACGGCGAACTGCGTAACCTCGGCTTGCCGGTGGACCACATCGACGTCGGCGGCGGCTTGGGCGTGGACTACGACGGTACGCACTCGCGTAACGCCAGCTCGATCAACTACGACATGGACGACTACGCCGGTGTAGTCGTGGGCATGCTCAAGGAATTCTGCGACGCGCAGAGCCTGCCGCACCCGCACATCTTCTCCGAGAGCGGCCGCTCGCTGACCGCGCACCACGCCATGCTGGTGGTGCAAGTCACCGACGTCGAAAAACACAACGACGAAATCCCGCTGATCGAGAACAAGGAAAACCTGCCGGAAACCGTGCAATGGCTGGTCGACCTGCTAGGCCCGACCGACATTGAGATGGTCACCGAAACCTACTGGCGCGCCACGCACTACATGAGCGACGTGGCCACCCAGTACGCCGATGGCAAACTGACCCTGGCCGAAAAAGCCTTGGCCGAACAGTGCTACTTCGCAGTGTGCCGCCGTTTGCACAACTCGTTGAAAGCCCGTCAGCGCTCGCACCGCCAAGTGCTCGACGAACTCAACGACAAGCTGGCCGACAAGTACATCTGCAACTTCTCGGTATTCCAGAGCCTGCCGGACACTTGGGCCATCGGCCAGGTGCTGCCGATTTTGCCGCTGCACCGCCTCGACGAAGAGCCGATGCGCCGCGCCGTGCTGCAAGACCTGACCTGTGACTCCGACGGCAAGATCAAGCAATACGTCGACGAGCAGAGCATCGAGACCAGCTTGCCGGTGCACGGCTTGAACGAAGGTGAAGACTACTTGCTGGGGATCTTCCTGGTGGGCGCTTACCAGGAAATTCTCGGCGACATGCACAACCTGTTTGGTGACACCGACTCGGTGAACATCTACCAGCGTGAAGACGGCTCGGTGTACAGCGCCGGGATCGAGACCCACGACACCATCGAAGACATGCTGCGCTACGTGCACTTGTCGCCGGAAGAGCTGATGACGCATTACCGCGACAAGTGCGCGAGCGCGAACATCAGCGCGGGTGAGCGTACGCAGTTCCTCGATGCACTGCGCTTGGGCCTCACGCGTTCGTCTTACCTGTCGTCATAACAGTGTGGGAGGGGCTCACGGCCCCTCCCACATGTGCGTCGCTGCAAGTCCTACAGTTTTTATAGGGCCTGAATAATGTCGAAACCGCTCCTGCACGTGTTCACCCTGGCGATCGCCGCGTTGCTGGCGGCCTGCTCGCCGATCAAAGTGCTCAACGCACTGACGCCCTCCAGCACTTTCACTAAAACCTCGGCCATCGCTTACGGCGATGACCCACGGCAAAAACTCGACGTTTACCGACCTGCCCCCGCCCTGGCCAATGCCCCCGTGGTGGTGTTTTTCTATGGCGGCAGTTGGAACAGCGGCGCCAGGGAAGACTACGCGTTTGTCGGCGAAGCCTTGGCATCACGCGGCATCGTGGCAGTGATCGCTGACTACCGGCTCTACCCACAAGTGCGTTACCCGGCGTTTCTTCAGGACGGCGCCCGAGCGGTGGCCTGGACGCACCAACACATTGCCGACTACGGCGCCGACCCACAGCAGATGTATGTGATGGGCCACAGCTCCGGTGCCTACAACGCATCAATGTTGGCGCTGGATGCGCGCTGGCTGAAGGCAGTGAACCTGTCGCCGTCGATGTTCAAGGGCTGGATCGGCCTGGCCGGGCCGTATGACTTCTTGCCGATTGAGAACAAGGACGTGCGGCCGGTGTTTTTCTTTCCCGACTCTCCGCCGGAGTCGCAGCCGATCAACCACGTCAGCCATGACGCACCGCCGAGCCTGTTGATCGCGTCGGTCAGCGACACACTGGTCAACCCCACGCGCAATACCGGCGGGCTGGCGAAAAAACTGCGCGAAGCGGGTGTGCCGGTTGAAACGTTTTACGTGACCAAAACCAACCACGCGACCTTGGTGGCATCCCTGGCAAAGCCGCTGCGCTGGCTGGCCCCGGTGCTGGATCGCGTCACGGCGTTTATCCACGCCACGGACCCTGGCGCTGCAAGCACCCGGCAAGCGTCCACACCGTAAACCACGCTATTTTTCGAGGCTGTGCACGATCAGGCATTGGCGTTCGCCCCCGGTGCCGGTGCCCTGCAGCGAGACGGAGTGCCAGGTGTTATCCGATGTCGCGGGAATGACGGTCAGAGGGAACCGGCTATCCATTTGCGCTCTGCCTTGGGCCGGCAGTGTTGCTCTAATGCCTTGTTGCGTGACGAACACTTGAAAATCAGTTTGATTCCAGACCTCTACGTTTGCCGAGGTCTCGGACAACGGCGGGCTTGCGGCTGGTTCCGGGTCCAGTGTGATGTTTGAAATGCTCATCTCCGGTGTGATGTGCGCTGCCGGGACGGTGACAGGTTCGTCGATTGGTTCGGCGATGTCGTCGCTGGGTCGCTTGGATTTTCTCGCCGCGTTCGCACGCATCAAGGCTGCAATGATGACCGCGACCACGATCGCAGCGCCGATGATGAAGTAGGTAGTGGCACTCATGTTTGTTCGTCCCTGAATTGAGATAAAGGTGGGCCTGAAAAACTCAGTTTTCTTCAGGTTCTACCATTATTCAACGCGGGTTGCGCGGCGTTGTAACCTGTCAAATCTGACAGGTCGTATCGCCGAGCCATTGATTCCTCTTGCTCAACCGCCAGGCAATTACCCACAGCGTGAGGCTGCGCAAGGCCATGAACAGCAAGAAGGTTATCCACAGGCCGTGGTTGCCCAACCCCTGCAACGCCCAGGCGAACGGCAGCGCCAACAGTACCGTCAGCAGCATGCCGTTGCGCATTTCACGCGCGCGGGTTGCGCCGATAAACAGGCCGTCCAGCAGGTAACTCCACACCGCAATCAATGGCAGTACCGCCAGGTAGGGCAGGTAGATGTCGGCGGTGTCGCGCACGCTGGGAATGTCGGTTTGCATCGCGATAAACAGGTGGCCGGCGAAGGTGAACAGCAGGGCGAACCCCACACTCGCGATCAACGACCACCCGCAGGCAACCACCAGCGAGCGGCGCAACGCTTGGCGATCATGCGCGCCGATGGCGTGACCGCACAGGGCCTCGACCGCGTGGGCCAGGCCGTCCAAAGCGTGGGCGGTCAGCAGCAACCCGTTGAGCAGCAGCGCATTGGCGGCCACGGTGGCATCGCCCAGGCGTGCGCCTTGCACGGTGATCATGAAAAACACGGATTGCAGTGCCAGGCTGCGGATGAAGATGTCGCGGTTCACTGCCAGCAACGGGCGCCAGCTTTGCCACAGCGCGAGCGCCGCCCAGGCGATATGGCCGGGGTAGGCCCGCAGGGCCTTTTGCGTGAGGGCCAGGCCGAGCAGGGCACCGGTCCATTCGGCGATGACCGACGCACGTGCGGAGCCGACTACGCCCCACTCCAGCCCGAGTACGAACCACAGGTTCAAGGCGATGTTGACCAGGTTCGTGGTCAACAGAATCGCCAGCGGCGCGCGGGCGTTTTGCGTGCCCAGGAACCAGCCGACCAAGGCGTAGCTGGCTAACGCTGCGGGCAGGCCGAACAGGCGCGTGTGGAAAAACTCGCGGGTCAGTTGGTTCAGTTCGGGCGAGGGTTGCATCCATTCCAGCGCCAGGTGGCTGAGGGGGATGCCGACGGTGCCCAACACGATGGCCAGGCCGAGTGCCAGCAGCAGGCCTTGCAGCAGGATTTGCCGCAATGCCGCGCCGTCATTGCGCCCGGCGGCTTGGGCAGAGAAGCCGGTGGCGCCCATGCGCAAGAAACCCATGGCCCACGCCAGGAAGGTGTAAAGGCTGGCGCCTACGGCCACGGCGCCCAGTTGGTGCGCGTGGGGGAGATGGCCGATGACCATGCTGTCGACCAGCGCGACCAGCGGTACGGAGATGTTCGACAGGATCATCGGTGCGGCCAAGGCCCAGACGCGGCGGTGGGTGGGGCGGTGGCGCCAGTCGGTGAGCAGGGTGGGCATGCGGGCTGGCTCCTTGGGGTGCGGCATTGTAGCTGGCGCTTGGAATGGGCACACCTGCGTCATCATGATCGTTGTGATCATTCACGCTCTGCGTGGGAATGCCGCCTTGGACGCTCCGCGTCCCGCTGCTGAGCAGCCTAAGCTCTGCAGCGCTTGCAGGGCCTGGCCAGGCTTCAAGTTTTCGCAGAACCAAACCTCCCTCTGTCGGTCAATGTGACCAGCACCGCATCGGCCCGGCCCTGGCTGATATATAGTTCACCCCCCGGATTCTCTTACGACGAGTGCCCCCATGCTTAACAAAGGATTGTTCCTGGCCTGCGCGTTAGCGCTGCTGAGTGCCTGCGATTCCTCCGACAAACCGGCTGCCCCGCCCGCACCGGCGGCGACCACGGCAGTACCGAAACCGGCCAGCGCGGCGGTGGATGTGGCGGCGTTGAAGCAGCGCTATGCCGGGCGTGAGTTGAGCGTGGTGGACGTGTCCGAGGTGCAGTTGGACGGCGCCAGCACGTTGTCCGTGAGTTTTTCCATTCCCCTGGACCCTGATCAGAAGTTCGCCGACAAACTCCACCTGGTGGACAGCAAGACCGGCAAGGTCGACGGTGCCTGGGAGCTTTCCGATAACTTGATGGAGCTGCGCCTGCGCCACCTCGAGCCGCAGCGCAAACTGGTGCTGACGGTCGACGCCGGTGTAAAGGCGGTCAACGCCAACACGCTCGCCGCCGAGTACAGCGCGCGCCTGGAAACCCGAGACCTGCAAGCCACGGTCGGGTTCGCCAGCCGGGGCACCTTGCTGCCCACGCGCCTTGCTGAAGGCCTGCCGGTGATCGCGCTGAACGTCGACAAGATCGACGTCGAATTCTTCCGCATCAAGCCCGAATCGCTGCCCGCGTTTCTGGCGAAGTGGGGGCGCAATACCAGCCTGCAAAGTTATGAGGCCAGCGAATTGCTGCCGATGGCCGATCTGGTCTACGGCGGCCGTTTCGACCTGAACCCGGCACGTAACACCCGCGAAACCTTGTTGCTGCCAATCGCCGGCCTCAAGCAATTGCAGCAGCCGGGCGTGTACCTGGCGGTGATGCGTGCCTCGGGCACCTACAACTATTCGCAACCGGCCACGCTGTTCACGCTGAGTGATATTGGCTTGTCGGTGCACCGCTATGCCAATCGCCTGGATGTCTTTACCCAAGCGTTGGAAGGCGGCAAGGCACTCGATGGTGTCGACCTCGAAGTGCTGGATGCCGAGGGCCGCGTGCTCGGCCAAGGCAAGACCGAGAAGGGCGGCCACGCTGAGTTGCCATTGCCGAAAAAGGCGCAGGTGTTGTTGGCCAAGCAAGGCGAACAAACCAGCCTGCTGCGCCTCGACAGCGCCGCGCTGGATTTGGCGGAGTTCGACATTGGTGGCCAGCCGGCGCACCCGCTGCAATTTTTTGTGTTCGGCCCGCGTGACCTGTATCGCCCTGGCGAAACCGTGCTGCTCAACGCCCTGTTGCGCGATAAAGACGGTAACGCGGTCAAGCCGCAACCGGTGAGTGTTGAAGTTCGCCGCCCGGATGAACAAGTGAGCCGCAAGTTTGTGTGGGATGCCGATGCAACCGGGCTGTATCAATACCAGCTGCAACTGGCCGGCGAAGCGCCGACCGGGCGCTGGCAGTTGGTGTTTGACCTGGGCGATGGCAAGCCGCAGTTGTATGAGTTCCTCGTTGAAGACTTCCTGCCCGAGCGCCTGGCGCTGGAGCTCAAGGGCAGCGACACGGCGTTGAGCCCGGCGGATAACCCGGTCATTCACGTCAACGGTCGTTACCTTTACGGTGCGCCGGCGTCGGGTAACCGGGTCAGTGGGCAAGTCTATGTGCGGCCGCTGCGTGAAGCGGTTAAGGCATTGCCGGGTTACCAGTTTGGCTCCGTCACCGAAGAGGAACTGAGCCAGGACTTCGAACTGGACGAAAGCGTGCTCGACGCCAAAGGCGAGCAAGCGCTGACCCTGGAAAGTAAATGGGCCGACGCCAAGTCGCCGTTGCAACTGATCGTGCAGGCCAGCCTGCAAGAGTCGGGCGGGCGGCCGATCACTCGGCGCCTGGTGCAACCGATCTGGCCGGCTGAGCAATTGCCGGGCCTGCGCGGGTTGTTTGACGGCAAGGAAACCAATGGCGACGGCCCTGCGGAATTCGAAGTGCTGGTGGCCAACCAGGACGGGCAAAAACTTGCCGCGCAAGACCTCAAGGTGCGCCTGGTGCGCGAACGCCGCGACTACTACTGGAACTACTCCGACAACGACGGCTGGAGCTACCACTTCAACGAGAAATTCCTCAACCTCGATGAACAGACCCTGACTATCAAGGCCGGTGACACCGCCAAGGTCAGCTTCCAGGTGGAGTGGGGCCCTTACCGCGTCGAAGTTGAAGACCCAAAAACCGGGTTGGTCAGCAGCCTGCGTTTCTGGGCAGGCTACCAGGCCCAGGACAATACCGAAGGCGGCGCTGTGCGGCCGGATCAGGTCAAGCTGGCGTTGGATAAACCGGCCTATGGCGATGGCGATACCGCCAACATTACCGTTACCCCGCCGGCTGCCGGCAAGGGCTACTTGTTGGTTGAATCCAGCGAAGGGCCGTTGTGGTGGCAGGAAATCGATGTGCCGGCCGAGGGCAAAAGCTTCGCCGTGAAGCTCGATCCAAAATGGTCGCGCCACGACCTGTACGTCAGCGCGCTGGTGATTCGCCCCGGTGAGCGCAAAACCAACATCACCCCGAAACGTGCGGTGGGCCTGCTGCACCTGCCGCTGGATCGCACCCAGCGCAAACTCGGCCTGACCCTTACCGCGCCGGAAAAAATGCGCCCCAAACAACCGTTGACGGTGAAAATCGCCGCCAAAAATGCCGATGGAAGCGTGCCCAAGCAGGTGCATGTACTGCTGGCGGCGGTGGACGTGGGCATCCTTAATATCACCGAATACCCGACGCCGGACCCGTATTCCAGCCTGTTCGGCCGCAAGGCGTATGGCGTCGACCAGTTCGATATTTACGGCCAGTTGATCGAAGCGGGTCAGGGCCGTTTGGCCAGCCTGGCGTTCGGTGGTGACGCCGCGTTGGCCAAGGGCGGCAAGCGCCCGGACACCAGTATCACCATCGTTGCCTTGCAGAGCGCTCCGGTGACTTTGAATGAGCAGGGCGAGGGCGAAGTCAGCGTCAATATCCCCGACTTCAACGGCGAGCTGCGCCTGATGGCGCAGGCCTGGAGTGATGATCGCTACGGCATGGCCGAAGGCAAGACGGTGATTGCCGCGCCGCTGATCGCAGAGCTGTCGGCGCCGCGTTTTCTGGCCGGTGGTGACCAGACGAGCCTGGCCCTGGACCTGTCCAACCTGTCGGGCAAGGCGCAGAAACTCGACGTGCAATTGACCGCCGAAGGGCAGTTGGAATTGGTTAACGGCGCCGCGCAGTCGATTGAACTGAAACAAGGCCAGCGCACCACGCTGCGTATCCCGGTGAAAGCCTGGGGCGGTTTGGGGCAGGGCAAACTCAAAGTCACGGTGAACGGCCTCGACTTGCCGGGGGAAAACCTGCCGCCCTTCAGCCGCGAATGGACCTTGGGTGTGCGCCCAGCCTACCCGGCGCTGCTCAAGCATTACCGCGCAGTGCTGAAGGATCAGCCATGGAGCCTGCCGTCGGGCGCGCTGGATCAGCTTGATGCCTCGGGGCGTGAAGCGCTGCTGAGCCTGTCGAGCCGACCGCCGCTGAACCTTGGCGCGCAGATCAGCGCGCTCAAGGCGTACCCTTATGGCTGCCTGGAGCAGACCGCCAGCGGCCTGTACCCATCGCTGTATGCCGATGATGCGTTGCTCAAGCGCCTTGGGGTCAAGGGCGAGCCGGATGCCGAGCGCAAACGCAAGATCGAACTGGGCATCGAGCGCCTGCTGGGCATGCAACGCTACAACGGCAGCTTTGGCTTGTGGGGCGCCGATGGCGAAGAGGAATATTGGCTGACCGCTTACGTCACAGACTTCCTGTTGCGCGCGCGTGACCAGGGTTTTGCGGTGCCGCCCGACGCGCTGAAAAAAGCCAGCGAGCGCCTGCTGCGTTATGTGCAGGAACGCAACTTGATTGAGGTGGATTACAGCGAGAATGCCGACCACACCCGCTTTGCCGTGCAGGCCTACGCGGGCATGGTGCTGGCGCGCAGCCAACAGGCGCCATTGGGCGCGTTGCGCAGTATCTTCGAACGTCGCAGCGATGCGCGCTCCGGCTTGCCGTTGGTGCAGTTGTCCATCGCCCTGCAAAAAATGGGTGACCAGCCGCGCGCTGATCAAGCCTTGCTCGCCGGGTTGGCGGCGCAGCGCAATGCCAATGAATGGCTGGCCGACTACGGCAGCCCGTTGCGCGATCAGGCCATGATTCTGGCGCTGCTTGAAGAGAATGATTTGGCCAAAGGCCAGCGTGAGCAGCGCTTGTTTACGCTGTCGGACCAGTTGGCGGCCAGCCCATACCTTTCGACGCAGGAGCGCAATTCACTGTTCCTCGCCGGGCGCCTTGGGTTCTCACAGCCTGAGACTAACTGGCAGGTGGCGCTGACCGGCAGTGGCGGTGCACATGCGTTGAATAATCAACAGTCGACGTTGGCGTTGGAAGGCGCGCAACTCTCCGCTGACTTGAGCCTGAGTAATCAGAGCGAGACACCGGTGTATCAGCAACTGACGATCTCGGGTTACCCACAAGTGCCACCGCCAGCGGGTGGCGACAACTTGAACATCCGCCGCGAATACCTGGGCATGAACGGCCAGCCGCTGAACCTGCGTAACGTTAACAGCGGTGACCTGGTGCTGGTGCATTTGGCGGTCAGCGCCAAGCAGCGCGTACCGGATGCCTTGGTGGTGGACCTGTTGCCGGCGGGCCTGGAGCTGGAAAACCAGAACTTGGCGCAAAGCGCTGCCAGCCTGGAAAACGCCAGCAGCCAAGTCAAGGAATGGCGCGAGTCGATGCAGAACGCGTCGCTCAAACATCAGGAGTTCCGCGATGACCGCTACGTGGCGGCGCTGAACCTGGACGGCTACGGCACCACGCACCTGTTGTATCTGGCGCGGGCGGTGACGCCGGGCACTTACCGTGTGCCGCCGCCGCAAGTGGAGTCGATGTACCGGCCGAACTGGCAGGCGGTGGGCGAAACGCCTGCAGACCTGGTGATCAAGGGCCGCTGAAGGTGCGAGCTGGCTTGCCTGCGATAGCGGTGGGCCAGTTAGCGCAGGGGTTGACTGACCCGCCGCCATCGCGAGCAAACCCGGCTCCCACAGGGGCCGGGGTGTTTTCGCGTTAGTGCACGACCCAACTGAGCAGCCACAGGCCGAGCATCAACCAGATGATGCCCGCGATGATCGAGGCGCGCATGAACGCGCGCACCGCCGAATACAGAAACAGCAGGCCGATGATCAAGGTGATGATGCTGATAATCGAGGTGTCCATGCCCAGCGCTCGGGACATGCCTCCTACAAAATCACCGCCGGCATTGGACAGCATGTTAAACAGCCCACTGAAGAACTCGACGATGTAATGGATGATCAAGCCAAGTGTGTGGCCCAGCCATCCGAAAAAGTCTGCTTGCATAGGTGTGTCTCGATGATTGAGTGGACAAAATTGTCAGGACCCAGCCTTTGGTCGCGACGGCGCGCGGCTAGTTCCCTGAGCATAGAGGTTTGCGGGTTTGAATTTGCGATTAGTTGTGGCTCAGCGTGGCCTGGGCTTGATTCGATTCAAGCGGTGGCTGCGCGGTGAGTGAGGTTGCGGATAAGCCGCTGTCGCGAGCCGGCGTGTTCCCACGTTTATTACGCTGGGCGGTTGCGGCGGTGCTGTTGGTCGTTGCGCTGCTGTGGCTGGCTGACCGTATTTGGCCGTTGCCGTTGCCTGCGGATGATTTGGCCCGTGTGGTACTGGCTGAGGATGGCACGCCATTGTGGCGGTTTGCCGATGCCAACGGCGTGTGGCGTTACCCGGTGCAAAGCAGCGAGGTGTCGCCGTATTACCTCGACGCGTTGCTGACCTACGAAGACCGCTGGTTTTACCAGCACCCCGGCGTGAACCCGCTGGCGCTTGCGCGTGCGACCTGGCAAAACCTCACGGGCGCGCGGGTGGTGTCGGGCGGCAGCACGTTGTCGATGCAGGTGGCGCGGTTGCTCGACCCGCACTCGCGGACCTTGCACGGCAAGCTGCGCCAACTGTGGCGCACCGCGCAGTTGGAGTGGCACCTGTCCAAAGAGCAGATTCTTACGCTGTACCTGAACCGTGCGCCGTTCGGCGGTACGTTGCAGGGTGTGGCGGCGGCCAGTTGGGCGTACTTGGGCAAGTCGCCGGCACAGTTGACCCACGCCGAAGCCGCCTTGCTCGCCGTGTTGCCGCAGGCGCCGAGCCGTCTGCGCCCCGACCGCCATCCGCTGCGCGCCCAGCAAGCGCGCGACAAAGTACTGCGCCGTTTGGCTGAGTTCCAGGTATGGCCGCAATCGGCGGTCGATGAAGCACTCGAAGAACCGCTGTTGCTCGCGCCACGCCTGGAACCCAGCCTGGCGCCTTTGCTCGCGCGCCGCCTGAACCGCGCCGACAGCCCGCCGCTGATCCGCACCACGCTGGACGCCACGCTGCAAAGGCGTCTTGAAGATTTGCTGCTGGGCTGGCGCGCACGATTGCCGGAGCACACCTCCGCCGCGATTCTGGTGGTCGAGGCAGAAACCATGGCCGTGCGCGCGTACTTGGGCTCGGTGGACATCAACGACGCCAAGCGCTTTGGCCATGTGGACATGATCAGCGCGCTGCGTTCGCCGGGTTCCACCTTGAAACCGTTTCTGTATGGCATGGCCCTGGACGATGGGTTGATCCACTCCGAGTCGCTGTTACAAGACGTGCCCCGGCGCTATGGCGATTACCGGCCGGGCAACTTCTCGATGGGTTTCAGCGGCGCGGTGCCGGCGAGTACGGCGCTTTCCAGTTCGCTGAACCTGCCCGCGGTGCAGTTGCTGGAGGCCTACGGGCCAAAACGTTTTGCCGCCCAAATGCGCATCGGCGGTATGCCACTGGCGTTGCCGGCGTTGGCCGAACCGAACCTGGCGCTGATCCTCGGCGGCGCGGGTAGCCGTCTGGAAGATCTGGTCGGTGGTTACAGCGCCTTCGCCCGGGACGGCAAGAGCGCGAATATTCGATTACAACCGGACGATGCGCTGCGCGAACGGCCGTTACTCTCGCCGGGGGCTGCCTGGATTGTACGGCGCATCCTCAGCGGCCAGGCGCGGCCCGATCGCGACGCGCGTGCCGAGCTGGTGCAGCGCCCGGCGCTGGCCTGGAAAACCGGCACCAGCTATGGCTTTCGCGATGCCTGGGCGATTGGTGTGGGGCCGCGCTATTTGATCGGCGTGTGGATCGGCCGACCAGACGGCACACCAGTGCCGGGCCAGTTCGGCCTGGCTTCGGCGGCGCCGTTGATGCTGCAAGTGCACGACGTGTTGACCAACCGCGACAGCCAGCGTGGGGTCAGCGCGCCAGTCAAGCCGGTGCCTGCCAATGTGGGGGTGGCTGCGATCTGTTGGCCATTGGGCCAGCCGATGAGCCGCAGCGACCCGAATTGTCGTCGCCAGCGTTTTGCCTGGACGCTGGATAACACCACGCCGCCGACGTTGCAGGCGTTGGATCAGCCTTTGAGTGTGGGTTTGAAGGAAACGGTTTGGGTGAATGCCAAGGGCTTGCGGGTGGACGCTCAATGCCCGGGGGCTGTGGCCAAGGACATCGCGTTGTGGCCTGCGCCGTTGGAGCCTTGGTTGCCCAGGGTGGAGCGCCGTGAGGCGCGCATTCCGGCGGCTGATACCGATTGTCCGCCACCGGCGTTGGCGGCGGCGTCGCCGTTATCGATTGTTGGCGTGCGTGAGGGGGATCAGTTGCGGCTTCCCGCGGGGAGCCAGCAGGGGTTGCGGCTGAAAATTTCGGCGCTGGGGGGCAGTGGCCGGCGTTGGTGGTTCCTGAACGGGGCGCCGTTGGGGGACAGCGGTAATCAGGCGTTCATCAATGCCGGTTTTGAGCAGTTGGGGCGTTACCAGCTGAGTGTGCTTGATGAGGCCGGGCAGACTGCCCGGGTTGAATTCAGTGTGGTTGAGTGAGCGGGGCGCCTCCAGGATCAAACGCGCTTTTGTGGGAGGCCCCACTGCATCTGTGATGTAGCGCTGTCGCGCAGCAAATGGGCTCGGGGTGTTCTTCAGGTTGGGGCATATCCGGTATTTGGGTGATGGCTTGTATCGGTTTCGCTCTTACAGCGAGTCACTTTTGAAAAAGCCCGGGAAGCCGGCCCAATCCCCCCAAGCAGAATGTGGTCAAACTGTGGG
>NZ_VUAZ01000092.1 GCF_009296165.1 Pseudomonas kitaguniensis
TTTTTTTACTAGCAACAGGCCATCCCTTGTAATTCAAGGCCTTGCACCACCGCAAAACCGCGCAACGCCTGGTTTTTTTGGCGCCAAATAAAAAACGCCCATGGCCTTTAGGCCATGGGCGTTTTTTTGTAGCGCGTCTTTAAGGCGTCACGGGCGATGCAGGATCGCCGAGCCCCAGGACAAACCCACCCCGAAACCACTGATCGCTACGCGCTTCCACGTAGAGTCGAGCATGTGCTTTTCCAGCAGCAGCGGAATGCTCGATGACACGGTATTACCGGTTTCGACCATGTCCTTGATGAACTTGTCTACGGGCGCGTCTTCGAACCGGCGGGCCACCGCGTCGACAATCGCGGCACTGCCTTGGTGAATGCAGAATGCGTCGATGTCGTCCGCCTTAAGCTGCGATTCGTTGAGCAGCTCGTGCAAATGCGCCGGCACCTTGAGCAAGGCGAAGTTGAACACTTGGCGGCCGTTCATGAAAAACACACCGTCACTGACCTTCAGGTGCGGCGCGCCGGAACCGTCAGTGCCGAACTTCGACTTGCCGAGCAACCACGGCGCGTCTTCGCCCATCCAGGTGGCCGTGGCGGCGTCGCCAAAAAGCATGGTGGTGTTGCGATCTTCCGGGTCGACGATCTTCGAATACGGGTCGGCGGTGATCAGCAGGCCGTTTTTCAGGCCGGTGGCTTCCATGAAGCCCTTCATCGCGTAAATACCGTAGACGTAGCCCGAGCAGCCCAGGGAAATATCGAAGGCCGCTACGTGAGTCGGCAGGCCGAGCTTGTCCTGGACGATGGCTGCGGTATGCGGCAAACCTTCTTCGTCGCCGTTTTGGGTGACCACGATCAACGCGTCAATCGACTCGCGCTTAAGCTGCGGGTTATTGGCGAACAAGGCATTCACCGCCTCCACGCAGAGATCGGAGGTTTCCTGCGTGGCATCCTTGCGCGGCAGGAACGCCGAACCGATCTTGCCAATGATGAAATCTTCATCCTTGGCGAATTTGGCACCCTGGGCGTAGTTATCGATCCCGTCTGCCGGCACGTAACTGGCGATGCTTTTTATGCCAATCATTGTGGCTTCCCAATACTAAATAGCTGGAGAACACCCCGCGATGCATATCGGGGGGTGCTGACAATAAAGGGGATAACCCCGCAAAAACCCGTCGAAAACCGCCTTTCTAGCCTGACGGCAGGCCGCCACAAAGACCTTGGCGACGACCTATCCTTTTCACACGATACAGTGAAGATGCGCGGTATGACTCACAGGTCACTCAATTTTGTACGCTTTGTGCGAAACCGATGCTTACACATACACCAAAAACGAAAACGGCCCACCCCAGTTCGAGGTGAGCCGCTGGCTCGGCGCCGATCAATTACATCTTGTTGAACAGGCTCAACTGAGAGATTTTCACAAACGCCAGTTGCGAGGCTTGCAGCATGGTTTGCTGCAACGTGAGGTTGATCGCGGCCTGCGCCGTATCGACGTTGCCCAGGTCACTCATGGTGGTGGTGTTGGCCAAACCGATGCTGGTGTTCTCACTGGACTGTATATCCAGCGCATTTTGCCGCGCACCGACGGAGCCACGCACGTTGTCGACTTGGGAGCGCGAGTTCGCCAGGTTACCGACCGACGCATCCAGGACATCCTTGAGCTTGATGGTCGCGTCGGGTTACCGTCCGACGGCTGCTCCAGGGCATGGCGCAGCTGACTCAGGGTATCCAATGCATTTTGGGTTTTCTGCGTGCTCGCACCGACGGCAAACTGGTCGCCGGTCTGCGGCGTGCCGTTGACATTAAAGGTCACCCCGGCCGCCGTGACGGTGGTACCGCCACCGGTGTCGCCACTGGCAATCGCCTTGCTGTTGGCGCTGTAAGGCTGGCTGAACACCTGATACGCCGTTGCGCTGGTAAATTTGATCAGCGCCCCGCTGTTGTTCGGGAAGGTGCTGGCGTAATCGGCCTGGTTCGTCACGCTGGCGCCGGTCAGTTGCGCCGTCGAGGTGTTGCTCGGCGTACGCGAAACGCTGAAGGTGTCGGGCTTGCTTTGCAGGCTGAATGCACGGTCCTTGACCAGCGCATCAGAGTCGGCACCCGGCGCGGTTTCCCCGAGGTTCAGCGTAATATCAAACTTGACCCCGCGCAGGCTCACACTGGAGCTGCCTTCTTTGGTCGAATCGAACGTACCGTTACCGGAAACCTCGGAGGTGACATCGACGTTGTTCTTGTCCAGCACCGTGTATTGCGTGCTGCTGGTGAAGGTCAGCTTGTAAGGCTGGCCATCGGCAAATTTGTTGGTGTAATCAGGGCCGGACGTCACTAACCCGGCAGACATCGACACCTTGCCGTCATTCACCGTCGGCGGTATCACTACTGCCTGGGTGCGGCTCGAATTCACCGCGCCTTCCAGAATGCTCTTGCCGGTATCACCGGCACTCACCCTCAGCGTGTCGGAAACCTGCAGGCTCAACGGGGTTTCATCGCCCTGATAACTGTAGGTGCCGTCGTTGTTGCGGCTGTAGGGCGGGGTTTGGGTATTCGACCCGGCGAACAGATAATTGCCGGCGGAGTCTTTGCTGTTGAGCAAACCAAACACCTGGTTCTCAATGGCCCCGACTTCGCTGGCAATCGAGGTGCGGTCCGCATCGCTGATCGAGCCACCGGCGCGCAGCGCCAACTCACTGGCGCGCTGCAGTGCATCGTTGATCGAGCTCAGCACGCTTTCTTCGTTGGTCAGGGAGTTCTTCAAGCTGGTGATGTTGCCGTTGAACTGGCCCAGCATGTCTTTCTGCTGTTGCAGCATCAGCAAACGTGCCGCCGCGACCGGATCATCCGAAGCGGTTTGCACGCGTATGCCGGACGAAGCCTGATCCTGGGCCTGCACCACGCTGGAATAGTTCTCTTGATACTTGGCGGTACTGGTTTCGAAATACTGCTGTGTAGAAATGCGCATCGCACCAGACTCCCTTAAAGACTATTGATCAGCGTGCTGAAGGTTTCTTGCGCGGCTTTGATGATCTGAGACGACGCAGTGTAGTACTGCTGGAACCTGATCATGTTACTCGCCTCTTCGTCGAGGTTGACCTGCGACACCGAGTTGCGCGCGGTTTTGTTGGCCGTCAACACCGCGTTGGTCGCCGTGGTATCGGTAATCGCCGACGCGGCCTTGGCGCCCACGGTGGACACCAAGCGGCTGTTCGCCGACACCAGGCTAACCCCGCCGCCGCTGCCGTCTGCCAGACCGACCGTGGCCTTGGTCTGCAAATTCAGCAGTTGCTGAGCGTTGCGGTTGTCGGACACGCCTGACGCATTGAACGAGAAACTGGTGCTGTCGTCTGCCGCCGGCGAGCCACCGACAGCGGTATCAAAACTGAAGCTCTTGGCCGGGCTGACCAATGCGCCGCTGGCATCACGCATCGGCACGCTGATACTGATGTTGTTGCTTTGGCCGCGCACGATGCTGCCAGTGCCAATCGAGGCGCCCTGCGCATCGCTGATCGTGTAGGTCTGCGTGCCATCCGCCGCCGGCTTGCCAAACACCATTTTACCGGCATCGAATTCTCGATCCCGGCGCGCAATTGGGCCGTATCGGTACCGCCATGGATGTCGATCGGCAGGGTCAGCGTCGGCGGCGTAAACGTGCCGGTGCCCTGGTTGCTCTTGCCGCTTTCACCGAGCAACGGCCCGGCAAACCCGAGTTTGTTGGCATCGGTAAGGTCGGTGCCGATGCTGCTGGCGCCATTCGCGGTCGGGCTGACCTTGAAGCTATCGCCCGCAGCGATTGGCCCGTTGCCGTCCAGGGTCAGGGAAAAACCGTCCATCACCGGAGGCGGCGTAGTGCTGGTGTCGAACGCGCCCATGGCCTTGCCGTCGGAGCGCTGCACGGTGTATTGGCTGGCGCTGGTGAAGGTGACCTTGTAGTCGTAGGTCGACAGCTTGCTGGTGTCTTTGATCGTGACGTTCAGGTTGCCTGCGCCGGTGCTGTTGCTCGCCGAGCCCTGGCTACGCTGCGCGATGGCCGCTGCACTGTTGATGTCTTTGAACAGCGAGGAACCGAAGTCGCCGTTCAAGTCCAGGCCCTGGCCCAACTGACTGTTGACCGTGTCGGCGGTGGCAATCGCAATACGGCCCAGGTCATTGATGGCCGGCATCAACGCGTCGCTGCGATAACGCAACAGGCCGCCGATGCTGCCGCCGGTGAGTACGTTGCCGAGGTCTACGGCGGTGCCGCCGCCCACATTCAACTGAATGGTGTTCAGGCTGCCGTCGCTTTTACTCGGCACTGCGGAAATCGTGTTGGACTGATCACCGAGCACCAGCGACTGGCCGGTGCCGGTGCTGACGCTGAACACACCGTTTTTTTCACTGGCGGTCACGCCCACCAGCTCATTCAGTGAGCGCACCGCTTCGGTACGTGCATCCAGCAGGCTGGCTGGCGACGTGTTGCTCGCACCCTGCGCCTGAGTGATTTGCTTGTTGAGCGAGGCGATAGAAGACGTCAGTTGGTTGACCTGATCACTCATGGTCTTCAACTGGCCGTTGATCGTGTCTTTTTGCTGGTTCAACTGCGTGGAGATTGAGTTGAAGCGGTTGCTCAACGTCTGCGCGCTGGTCAGCAATACTTGCCGGGCAGACACGTCACTGGGGGTGGCCGCTGCCGTCTGTACCGCAGCAAAAAACGCGCTGAGCACCGAGGACATGCCAGTGGTCTTGTCTGACAGGGTTTTGTCGACGGCGCTGACCTGATCCGAGTAAGCCTTGGCGTCGCTGTTGAGCGAGGTGCTGTTCTGGTAGGCCGCGTCGAGAAAATCGTTATAAACGCGGCGCACATCCGCCAAGGTGGTGCCGCTGCCGATGTACACGCCATCAAAGGGGTTCGACGCGCCGGCATTCTGGGTGGTCTGCTGACGCGAGTAGCCCGAGGTGTTGACGTTCGCGATGTTGTTACTCACGACCGACAACGACCCTTGAGCGGCATTCAGCCCCGACATCCCTATATTGAGCAAACTCATGGTTCAGACCTTATAAATGAGTGGTTGCGCCCGCGGCAGCGTAATTCTGGTAACTGTCCATCGTTTTGGCGATCTGCGAAATCTTGTTGGCGTAGTTCGGGTCAGTGGCATATCCGGCTTTTTGCAATTCACGCACAAACTGTTCCGGGTTATCGGCAGATTTCACAACTTCTTTATAGCGATCATTGCTTTGCAGCAAGGTCACGAGGTCGTGGAAGCTGTCCTGGTAAGAGTCATAGGAGCGGAACTGCGCCGTTTCCTTGACCATCGAACCATCGCGAAACTCGCTGGTAATCGCACGGGCCTGACCGCCCTGCCAACTCTGGCCGGCCTTGATGCCGAACAGGTTGTGGCTGCTGCTGCCGTCTTGGGCACGCATCACCGATTTACCCCAACCGGTTTCCAACGCCGCCTGCGCCACCAGGTACTTCGGATCGACGCCAATGCGCGCGGCTGCCGCTTTGGCCATCGGCAGCATGGTGGCGACAAACTCATCCTGCGAGCTGAAGGCTTTTTTCGCCGGTGCCAACGGTGGCTGGGCCACGGCGCGGCTGTAAACCTGCATCTGCCCCGTCGGCGCGACGGCAAAACCGCGCGCGGCGCTGTTGACCACATTGTCTTCGGCGACACTGTTACGCAGCGGCGCAGCTTTGGGCGCGGTGGTCTGGTCGGTGCTTGGCACGATGCCCGCCAACAGACGATCCGTCAGCTTGCTCGGCAACGAGATACGGCGCTGGTTCATCAGTGCCACGTCGTTGGCGTGCGAACTGCTGCCCTCGGGCACCGCCACGCGGTACGCCCACAGCGGACGTTCACCATTGGAGCGGCCCAGCGGGCCTTCTGCCTGAGTGCCCGCGGCAATCGCGGTGGGCACGTCAACTTTTTTCACCGGCTCAGCCGCCGCCGGGCCTTGCAAGGTGGCCGCCTGAGCGTCCACCGGCTTGTTCTTTTGCATCTGACGCATCAGCACGTCGGCCAGGCCGATACCGCCGCCCTCGCGGGACATCGACACCGCCAGTTGCTGGTCGTACATTTCCTGGTACTGCTTGGCGGCCGGGGTGTTCATCGGGTTGTCTTTGCCCAGGGCTTCAGTGGCCGAACGCATGGACTTGAGCATCTCGCTCAAGAACAGCGACTCGAACTCCTGCGCCACCTTGCGCATGTTGCCTTCGCTGTTCTTGTCGCCGACCTTGAGCTGGTTCAACCGGTTCAAGTCGGAATAAGACCCCGAATCCGCCGTGCTGGTCAGGCCGCTGTTGCGCATGTCCATAGCCATGGCCTTAGATCACGATCAGGTCGGCTTGCAAAGCGCCGGCCTGCTTCAACGCTTCGAGGATCGCCATCAAGTCGCCCGGCGCTGCGCCCACCTGGTTCACCGCGCGGACGATCTCGTCCAGCGTGGTGCCGGGGCCGAACTTGAACATCGGCTTGGCTTCTTGCTGAGCATTAACCCGCGAGCGCGGGACCACCGCCGTCTGGCCGTTGGACAACGCGCCCGGCTGGCTGACGATCGGGTCTTCGGTAATGGTTACGGTCAAGCTGCCGTGGGTCACCGCAGCCGGCGAAACCTTGACGTTCTGACCGATCACGATGGTGCCGGTACGCGAGTTAATGATGACTTTGGCCACCGCCTGGCCCGGATCGACTTCAAGGTTTTCCAGGATCGACAGGTAGTCGACGCGCTGGCTTGGGTCGAGCGGCGCGGTCACACGGATCGAACCGCCGTCGATGGCCTGCGCCACGCCAGGGCCGAGCATGTCGTTGATTTTATCGACCACACGCTTGGCGGTGGTGAAGTCCGAGCGGTTGAGGTTCAGCGTCAGGCTGTTGCCCTGGTTGAAACCGCTGGGCACGGTGCGCTCCACCGAGGCACCGCCTGGAATCCGCCCGGCCGACGGCACGTTAACGGTGATCTTCGAACCGTCGCGGCCTTCGGCATCAAAGCCGCCGACCACCAGGTTGCCTTGGGCGATGGCGTAGACGTTGCCATCGATACCTTTGAGCGGCGTCATCAGCAAGGTGCCGCCACGCAGGCTTTTCGAGTTACCCATCGACGACACGGTGATGTCGACCACTTGGCCGGGCTTGGCGAACGGCGGCAAGTCGGCACTGATCGACACGGCCGCGACGTTTTTCAACTGCACGTTACCCGAGCCCGCCGGCACCTTGATGCCGAACTGCGAGAGCATGTTGTTGAAGGTCTGCAGGGTGAACGGGGTCTGGGTGGTTTGGTCACCCGTACCGTTAAGCCCGACCACCAGGCCGTAGCCGATCAACTGGTTGGAACGCACGCCGGAAATACTCGCGATGTCTTTCAGGCGCTCGGCCTGGGCCACAGCGCTTAAGGAGAGCAGGAGTGCCGCCGCCATCAGCTGTTTGAGTTTCAAAGTGGCCACCTAGAAAGGGAACAGCGGGCTAAGGAAGAAACGGTCGAACCAGCCCGGCTGACTGGCATCAGCAAACGAACCCGTACCCGAGTAGGTAATGCGCGCATCGGCGATACGCGTCGACGACACGGTGTTGTCGGTGGCAATGTCATCGGCACGCACCATACCGGCGATGCGCACCAACTCGTCACCGGTGTTGAGCGTCATCCATTTTTCGCCACGAATGGCGATGATGCCGTTGGGCAATACGTCGGCAACCGTCACCGTGATCGAGCCGGTCAGGCTGTTGCCCTGCCCCGCCGCACTCTTGCCGTTGGTGGCGCGGTCGCCGCTGTAGCCAGCATTCAGGCTGAGGTCACCGCTGCCAAGCGGGTTATTGGTGTTAGGCACGCCACCAAACAATGAGGTCAGGCCAATCCCGGTCTTGCTGGTCTTGCCGATCTGCGAGTTGGCGTTTTTGCTGGCCTGGGTTTTCTCGTTCAGGGTGATGGTGATGATGTCACCGACCCGGAACGCCTTGCGGTCGCTGTATAGGTTCTGTTCGAAACCGGCCTGGTAAATCGAGCCATTGTTGGCAGCCGCAGGCAAAGGCGTGCGCGGCAACACCGGCGCGTAGTACGGGTCATTGGGTTTTGCCGTCGGGGCTACACAGCCCGCGAGCGCGGCGATCCCACTCAATGCCAGAACAGAAACATAGCGATTCATGACCCTAACCTCACGGTGTCGCAGGCGCCTTCAAAAGCGCCCCATAGACTTGATTACAGATTCTGCGTTACGAACGAAAGCATCTGGTCGGCGGTGGAAATCACCTTGGAGTTCATCTCGTAGGCGCGCTGGGTGGTGATCATGTTGACCATCTCCTCAACCGTGCTGACGTTGGAGGTTTCCAGGGTGCTTTGCAGCGTGGTGCCGAAACCGTTCAGGCCAGGGGTGCCGACTTGCGGCGCGCCGCTGGAGGCGGTTTCCAGGAACAGGTTGTTACCGATGGCTTGCAGGCCGGCCGGGTTGATGAAGTCGGCGGTTTGCAGGTTGCCGATCACTTGCGACGCCGGGTTACCGGCCACCGTGATCGACACGGTGCCGTCGTTGCCGACGGTAAAGGTCTGGGCATTGTTGGGCACAACAATCGCCGGCTCCAGGGCAAAACCATTGGCGGTGACCATCTGGCCGTTGGCGTCCAGGTGGAAGGTGCCGTCACGGGTGTAGGTGGTGGTGCCATCGGGCTGCAAAATCTGGAAGAAGCCTTTGCCGTTGATGGCCATGTCCAGCGGCTGACCGGTTTGTTGCAGGTTACCGGCGGTGAAGTTTTTCTGGGTGCCGACGATCTGCACACCGGTACCCAATTGCAGGCCCGACGGCAGCTCGCTGTCTTGGCTCGACTGGGCGCCTGGCTGGCGTTTGATCTGATAGAGCAAGTCCTGGAACTCGGCGCGATCACGTTTGAAGCCCGTGGTCGACACGTTGGCCAAGTTGTTGGAAATGGTCGTCAGGTTGGTGTCCTGGGCGGACAAACCTGTTTTGGCAACCCATAGAGCCGGAAGCATGCTGTTCTCCTTCGTGCGCCTGTTTGTTGGCGCTGCGCTGCACTAATTATTTAAAAGCCAGGAACTCAATGACTCGGCTATCAGCTCATCGCCAGAACGCGGGTCATGGCCTGGTCGTCTTCTTTAGCGCTGTTCATCATTTTGATGTGCAGTTCAAACTGCTTGGAAAGCGACAGCACTGCGGTCATTTCTTCAACGGCATTGACGTTGCTCGCCTGCAGGAAGCCCGAGGTCAGCCTCACGTTGGCATCGACTACGGCCGGCTTGCCATCCTTGGTATGGATGGTGCCGTCCAGGCCCTTGGTCATGTTCTTGAGGTCCGGCTGGACCAGCTTGATGCGGTCCACTTCAGCCATCACCCGTGGGCCTTCGCCCATGGCGCGGATGCTGATGGTACCGTCGGCACCGACTTCGATTTTCTGCTGCGGCGGCACGGCAATCGGGCCACCGTTGCCCATGATCGGCATGCCGTTACCGGCACGCAGCACGCCCAGCGCGTCAACATTCATGCTGGCGCTGCGCACATAGGCTTCGCTGCCATCCGGGGTTTGCACGGCCATCCAGCCGTCACCGCTGACGGCCACGTCGAGGTCGCGACCGGTTTCGATCATCGCGCCAGGGGTGAAGTCGGTCGCCGGCCGTTCAGTCAGGGCAAACGCCCGCGCCGGAAAGCTGTCACCAAACACCGGCATCGAACGTGCCTGCTCCAGGTCACGCTGAAAGCCGTTAGTGGAAATGTTCGCCAGATTGTTGGCATGGGCCTTCTGCGCCAGTGCGTTCTGGCTGGCGCCGGTCATTGCCACATAAAGGTATTTGTCCACGCTCTATCCTCTTCTGACGGACGCTTGCCGCCCACCGCTGTACTGATGAGGCTTAAGCAATTAGCGAACCAACTTTTTAAAATCGGCGGAGATTCAAGCGGGCCGGGGCTTTGCGGGGAGTCTTGAAGATTTCACAGGGTGAGCAGAGTCGAAAAAACGGCGGACTACTGCCGCGTGCGGCAAGCAGTGACGGCCGAGCTGGCGACAAAGGCCAATTGTGGGAGCGGGCTTGCTCGCGATGCAGACACTGCGGCCCCTCAGGTACACCGAGTTGATGCTATCGCGAGCAAGCCCGCTCCCACAGTTGATCTAAGCAGTTACTCGTTAGCCGCGATCAGCCTTGAGAATGCCGTAATCACGCAGCTTGTTGGCGATGGTGGTATGCGACACGCCCAGGCGCTTGCCGAGTTGCCGGCTGCTGGAATGCTCGGCATACAAGCTTTCCAGCACCGCCCGCTCAAACCGCCCGACAATTTCTTCCAGCCCGCCCTCCAGCGAAAAATCGCCAAGCGGCTGACGCACCCCGTAATCCGGCAACCGAATATGTTCAGCCTTGACCGTGCCGCCTTCACACAACGACACCGCCTGAAACAGCACATTCTCCAACTGCCGCACATTCCCCGGCCAATGGTAATGACTCAGCCGATCCATCGCCGCCGGCGCCAGCTTGGGCAGCGGGCAGCCGATCTGCCGACTGGCCTGGTCAATAAAGTGCTCCACCAACGGCGCCAGCCCATCCAGGCACTCGCGTAACGGCGGTATGTGCAACGACAGCACATTCAGCCGGTGATAAAGATCCTGGCGAAACTCACCGCGAGCGCACAGTTCGGACAAATCCACCTGAGTCGCGCACATCACCCGCACGTCCAGGTACACCTCTTCATCACTGCCCACGCGACGAAAGCAGCCATCCTGCAGAAAGCGCAGCAACTTCACCTGCAACCGCGCGCTCATTTCGCCCACCCCATCGAGAAACAACGTGCCGCCCGCCGTCAGTTCAAGCAGCCCCAACTTGCCTTCCGCGCGTGCACCTTCAAAGGCGCCGGGGCCGTAGCCGAACAATTCGGTCTCGGCCATCGACTCGGGCAGGCCTGCGCAGTTAAGCGCCATCAACGGCGATTGCCCACGCGGGCTGGCGAGGTGGCAGGCGCGCGCAAGCAACTCTTTGCCGGTGCCGGTCTCGCCTTCTATTAATAGAGGCGCATCCAACGGCGCCATGCGCCGTGCTTCACGCACCACGGCGGCCATGACTTTGGAGCTTTGGAAAATACTGTCGAACCCGCGCAGCTCTTGCTTGCGCACATTGTAGATACGCTCGCCCACGCGGTCGGCACGGTGCAGGGTCAACACGGCGCCAGCCATGGCTTCGCTGTCGTCGTGCTCGGAGGATTGCAGCGGCGCAATGTCCGCCAGAAATACGTCACCCTTGACCTTGACCCGCAAACCGTTGATCCGCGATTTACTCGCGCGCACCAACTCGGGCAAATCAAAGTCCTCGGCATAACGTGACAATGGAATACCCGGCACCTCGTCCACCCGCACCCCGAGCAACTGCGCCGCTGCACGGTTGGCGGCGACGATGGAGCCGCCCATGTCAATCGACAGCACCGGAAACTCCAGGGCGCCGAGCAGCGCGTTTAGCTCCATGTGCCGACGTTCGCTGGGCATCAGCCCTACCCGCTTCACGCCGAATACGCCGGCGATCGCCTCAAATTGCGGGCGCAATGCCTGGAACTGCATGTTCACCAGGTTCGGGCAAAACAGGTAAATAGCGTTGCCATGTTCGCCGCCGACTTCGCCTTTGGCGACGTTGACGCCGTACTCCACCAACAGGTTGAGAATGTCCCGCAGGATGCCAATACGGTTCTGGCAGTGCACTTTGATACGCATGAAAACACCCGAAAGATGGCGAGGCGCCGCGTGTTTTTTTGCAGCGGAGCGCAGATAGTCGTCAAGATTATGTGACAGCGCGTGACCTTTTCACAGCCCAAACCACACAACCTTCGCCGCATCGTAACGAATACTTTACAAAAAATGCAGAATACGCCTGTATGCCCAAGCTGCAGGCCGATGGAATCCGCTACGTTGCGCGTTATCAATAGGCCCATCGCAGGACATAACAAGAACGAATGCCTAGCAGGAGAGCCGTATGAAGCAGACGCAGTACGTGGCGCGTGAGCCCGATGCGCAAGGTTTTATCCACTATTCGCCGGAAGAGCATGCGGTGTGGAACACCCTGATCACCCGTCAACTGAAGGTGATCGAGGGTCGCGCCTGCCAGGAATACCTGGACGGCATCGACAAACTCGGCCTGCCCCTTGAGCGCATTCCGCAATTGGGCGAGGTCAACAAGGTGCTGGCCGAGACCACCGGCTGGCAAGTCGCCCGCGTGCCGGCGCTGATCCCCTTTCAAACCTTCTTCGAATTGCTCGCCAACAAGCAGTTTCCGGTGGCAACCTTTATTCGTACCCGTGAAGAACTCGACTACCTGCAAGAGCCGGATATTTTTCACGAGATCTTTGGCCACTGCCCGCTGCTAACCAACCCCTGGTTTGCCGAATTCACCCACACCTACGGCAAGCTCGGCCTCGCCGCCAGTAAAGAGCAACGCGTGTACCTGGCGCGCCTGTACTGGATGACCATCGAGTTCGGCTTGGTCGACACGCCGCACGGTCGACGCATCTACGGTGGCGGTATTCTGTCGTCGCCCAAAGAGACGGTGTACAGCCTGTCGTCCGAGCCGAAGCATCAAACCTTCGACCCGCTTGAGGCGATGCGCACACCGTATCGAATCGACATCCTGCAACCGCTGTATTTTGTCTTGCCAGAGCTTAAGCGCCTGTTCGAGGTGGCGCAGGAAGACATCATGGGCATGGTCGAACGCGGCATGCAGCTCGGTCTGCACGCGCCGCTGTTCCCGCCGAAACCCAAAGCTGCGTAAGCGCTCACCGCCTCTTAATGTTTGAGGCCGGGTGAGTCTGTTCCCCGGCCACGCGTTGCTTTAGGGTGACGCCACTGACGACCGTTTTTCAAACTCAGGACATCCCACATGACTACCTTGAACCAAGCCCACTGCGAAGCCTGCCGCGCCGACGCCCCGCAAGTCAGCGACGAAGAGTTGCCGGTACTGATCAAGCAGATCCCCGACTGGAATATCGAAGTCCGCGACGGCGTGATGCAGCTGGAAAAGGTGTTCCTGTTCAAGAACTTCAAATTCGCCCTGGCCTTTACCAACGCCGTGGGTGAAATCGCCGAAGCCGAAGGCCATCACCCAGGCCTGCTCACCGAGTGGGGCAAAGTCACCGTGACCTGGTGGAGCCACTCCATCAAAGGCCTGCACCGCAACGACTTCATCATGGCCGCACGCACCGACGAAGTGGCCAAAAACGCCGAGGGCCGCAAGTAATGCATTTCGATGCCATTGACCGCGTGCCCGGCGACCCGATCCTCGGGCTGATGGACCTGTACGCGCAAGACGCCAACCCGAACAAGTTCGACCTCGGCGTGGGCGTGTATAAGGACGACCAGGGCCTGACCCCGATTCCGCACGCGGTGAAGCTGGCGGAACAGCGCCTGGTCGACACGCAAACCTCCAAGACCTACATCGGCGGGCACGGCCAGGCGGCCTTCGGCACGTTGATCAGTGAGTTGGTGCTGGGCGCCGACTCCGCGTTGATCGGCGAACGCCGCGCCGGCGCGACTCAAACACCGGGCGGCACTGGCGCGCTGCGTTTGAGTGCCGACTTTATCGCCCACAGCTTGCCAGGCCGTGGCGTGTGGTTGAGCGACCCGACGTGGCCAATTCACCAAACCATCTTTGCCAAGGCCGGGATCAAGGTCAGCCATTACCCGTACGTGGGCGCTGACAATCGCCTGGACGTGGCAGCGATGCTCGCGACACTTTCCACAGTGCCCGAGGGCGACGTAGTGCTGCTGCACGCCTGCTGCCACAACCCGACCGGTTTCGACCTGTCGCAGGATGACTGGCGCCAGGTGCTGCAGATCGTGCGCGAGCGTCACCTGCTGCCGCTGATCGACTTCGCCTACCAGGGCTTTGGCGACGGTCTGGAGCAGGACGCCTGGGCGGTGCGGCTGTTTGCGGCCGAGCTGCCGGAAGTGCTGATCACCAGTTCTTGCTCGAAGAACTTCGGGCTGTACCGCGACCGCGTCGGCGCGCTGATCGTGTGTGCGGCGGACGCGGAAAAGCTCACGGATGTGCGCAGCCAACTGGCGAATATCGCGCGTAATTTGTGGTCGACGCCGCCGGATCATGGCGCGGCAGTGGTTGCGACTATCCTCGGTGATGCCGAGCTGAAGAAGGTCTGGAGCGGCGAAGTCGAAGCCATGCGGTTGCGCATTGCACACTTGCGTTCAGGCTTGGTCGAAGCACTGGCACCGCACGGGCTGGCTGAGCGGTTTGCGCATATTGGAGAACAGCGCGGGATGTTTTCCTATACCGGTTTAAGTGCCGGGCAAGTGGAGCAACTGCGCGATAAGCACAGTGTGTATATGGTCAGTTCGGGGCGGGCCAATGTGGCCGGCGTTGATGCAGCGCGGCTGACCTTGCTCGCGCAAGCCATCGCCGACGTTTCTAACTGAAACTATGGGAGCGGGCTTGCTCGCGATGCAGGCACCTCGGTACATCAGCACTACCCGGTTGATGCCATCGCGAGCAAGCCCGCTCCCACACAGGGCCTTTAGCCCGCAACCATCTGCGCTTTAAGCTGTGCCTGTTTAGCCTGAGCATCCGCCAACCGATACAACTCGATATGCCCGTCCCAGTGCTCGATCAGCGCCGTGCACGATTCCACCCAATCCCCGCAGTTGAGGTAATCCACCTCGCCCACCTTGCGGATCTCGGCGTGGTGAATATGCCCGCACACCACACCGTGCAGCTCACGCTTGGTCACTTCGTGGGCAATCGCTTCTTCGAAATCGCTGATAAAACTCACCGCCGTTTTGACCTTGTGCTTGAGGTAAGCCGACAGCGACCAGTAGCCATAACCGTAGCGCGCACGCCAGTGGTTGAGCCAGCGGTTCAGCGTCAGCGTGAACTCGTAAGCCGAGTCGCCGAGGAAGGCCAGCCAACGGTGGTAACGCGTGATCACATCAAACTGGTCGCCGTGGATGACCAGCAAGTGGCGGCCATCGGCAGTCACATGCACGGCCTCGTCTACCAGTTGGATATTGCCCAAAATGAGCTTGGAATAGCGCCGCAGGAATTCATCGTGGTTGCCGGTGACGTAGATCACCTCGGTGCCGCGTTTGGCCATGGTCAGCAAGCGACGAATCACGTTGGTGTGGGCCTGCGGCCAATACATGCCGCCGCGCATTTTCCAGCCGTCAATGATGTCGCCGACCAGGTAGACCTTATCGGCGTGGTAGCCCTTGAGAAACTGCGACAAGTGCTCGGCCTGGCAATCCCGGGTGCCCAAGTGCACGTCGGAAATCCACAAGGTACGAACCCGTTGTTTACGGCTGGGTTTGGCCAACTCGGCACTGGTCATGGGCATCCCTCGACGCTGTTTTCGCGAGCTTGCGCCTTGGCGGTGAATAGCCCATGACAACTGTGCGTCAGTCTGATGACAGCGCCCGCGCGCCGCGAAGCGTTGTAGACTGGCGACCTGGCTGCCCAAGACACTGCATCAGGAGACCGCGATGAGGCCGATGCTCACGCTGCGCCACTACACCGAAGCCCCCCTCGCCCACAGCCATGACCATGCGCAATTGGTGTTCGGCCTGTCCGGTCATCTGGACATGCAAGTGGATGGCCGTGGCAGCCGGGTGCAACACAGCAGCGTGATGGTCCTGCCGGTGTCCACTCACCATGCCTGCGACAGCCGTGATGGCAGCCACTGCCTGGTGCTGGATGTGCCGCCCGAGCAATGGTTGATACAGTCGTTGGGCGAACATGCCGATGCCAGCCGCCGCTTGCTCGACCAACCGGCGCACCTGACACTCGACGCCCGGCAAAGCCAGTTGGTGCAATGGCTGGCGAGCGGCCCGGTGGATGACCCGCTGATTGTGCAGCAAGGTGCGGTGCTGTTGCTGGCCAGTCTTAATCCTGCGCTGGCGCCAACGGTGCCAGGCCGAAGGTTGCCGTATGCGGCGTTCAATGCGTACATCGAACGCCACGCGGCACACCCGCTGCAGGTGGCCGACCTTGCGCGGATTGCCGACCTGTCCGTGGCGCGCCTGCATGCGCGTTTTATCGCCGAATGTGCGCAAACGCCGATGGACTACCTGCGCAGCCGTCGCCTGCATACCGCGGTAAAACTGCTCAAGGAAACACCCTTGCCCATCGGTGAAATCGCCGCCCGCGTCGGCTACAGCTCGCAAAGTGCATTTGCCGCGGCGATGCTGCGTGAGTTCGGCGCATCGCCCGGCGCATTGCGGCGCTGCTCGCAGGCATCGCTCGCAAAGATAGTTTCGCGATAAAAATCGCTAGCCACGCGACAGACGCCCGCCTGCACAACCCTCTAGACTGCGATGCTGTTACTCCCGTTGGTTAAGGATCGCAATGACTCCCCGCTCAGCCCTCGGCGCCCTGCATATCGGTGCATTGATGTTTGGCCTCACCGGCGTATTCGGCAAGCTGGCCGCCGCCTCGCCCGCCATTATCGTGTTTGGCCGCGCCGCGTTTGCGGTGATTGCCTTGGCGGTGTTTGCGCGCTTTGCCAGCAACACCGCCTGGAAAAAACTTGAGAGGCGCGACTGGGGCCGCCTGCTGATCAGCGGCGTATTGCTCGCAGCGCATTGGGTGACCTTCTTTATGGCCGTCAAGGTCGGCGGTGTGGCCGTCGCCACGCTTGGGTTTACCGCCTTCCCGGCCTTTACCGTGATTCTCGAAGGGCTGATCTTCCGCGAGCGTATTCGGGCCAATGAAGTGCTGCTGGTGGCGCTGGTCAGCGTGGGACTGGTGCTGGTGACGCCAGACTTCAACCTCGCCAGCGAGGCCACCGGCGGCTTGCTTTGGGGCATCGCCTCGGGCCTGCTGTTTTCGCTGTTGTCGCTGAACAACCGCGCCAGCTCCGGGCGAATTCCGGCAGTACAGGCAGCGTTGTGCCAGAACGTGGTGGTTGCCGCGTTGCTATTGCCCGTGGCCGCGCCGGGGCTGGCGGATGTGCGCGCCATTGACTGGCTGTGGATAGGCCTGCTCGGGGTGTTCTGTACCGGCCTGGCGCACAGCCTGTTTGTGGCCGCGCTGGCGGTGATCAAGGCGCGCACCGCGTCGGTGGTGTTTGCGATGGAGCCGATCTACGGCATCACCATGGCCTGGCTGTTGTTTGCCGAAACCCCGACCTTGCGCATGCTGCTGGGCGGCGCGCTGATTATCGTCGCCATCGTGCTTTCTGGCCTGATGGGCAGCGCCAGTCAGGCCAAAAAGCCAACGGCAACCGCCTGACGTTCAGGCTGTGCGGTCGTTGTGGCCCAAATCGCGCTGCGGGTCGATCTGGTCACGCACGCGCTGCTTGAGCGCCTTGGCTTCCGGGAAGCCGCCATCGGCCTTGCGCTCCCAGATTTGCACGCCATCGCAGGTGATGCGGAACGCGCCGCCGGTGGCCGGTTCCAGCGCCACACGGCCGAGGTCATCGGCAAACGTACTCAACAATTCCTGAGCCAGCCACGCGGCGCGCAGCAGCCACTGGCACTGGGTGCAATAGGTGATGACGATCTCGGGTTTGCTCGGCGACATAATTTGAGAGGTTCCTTGCGTAACGGGCTAGGAGGATCGAGCGGCTATAATAGCCACCTTATATCGCCCAGCCTCGAGATTCATGATGCGCCGCCTGCTGTCCTGCCTGTTTCTGTGCTTGCTCCCCCTCCTTGCCACTGCGCTCGAAAACCCACGCCCCAAAATTGGCCTGGTGCTGTCCGGCGGCGCCGCCCGTGGCCTGGCGCACATTGGTGTGCTCAAGGCCCTGGAAGAACAAGGCATTCAAATCGATGCGATTGCCGGTACCAGCATGGGCGCGGTGATTGGCGGGCTGTATGCCTCGGGCTACAAGATTGATGAGCTGGAAAAGCTCGCGCTGAATATTGATTGGCAACGGGCGTTGTCCGACGCCCCACCGCGTGAAGATGTACCGTTTCGACGCAAGCAGGATGACCGGGATTTCCTGGTCAAGCAGAAGCTCAGTTTCCGCGATGACGGCAGCCTCGGTTTGCCACTCGGGGTTATCCAGGGCCAGAACCTGGCGTTGCTACTCGAAAGCATGTTCGCCCACAGCAGCAACACGCGTAACTTCGACAAGCTGCCGATCCCTTTCCGCGCCGTGGCCACCGACATCACCAGCGGTGAAAAAGTCGTGTTCAGTAAAGGCCACCTGCCGCAAGTGATCCGCGCCAGCATGTCGATCCCTGCCGTGTTTGCACCGGTGGAGATAGACGGCCGGCTGCTGGTGGACGGTGGCATGACCGACAACATCCCGCTGGATGTGGCGCGCGAGATGGGCGTCGACATCGCCATCGTGGTCGACATCGGCACCCCGCTGCGTTCGCGCAAACAACTGGCCACCGTGGTCGACGTGCTGAACCAGTCCATCACCCTGATGACCCGGCGCAATTCCGAAGAACAACTCAAGGCCTTGCACCCCAAAGACGTGTTGATTCAGCCACCCCTGGCGGCCTTCGGCGTGACGGATTTCGGCCGCGCCAAAGACATGATCGACGCGGGCTACCGCGCCACCCGTGCACTCGACCTACGCTTGGCGCACTTGCGCCCCGCCGAACCGGTCGACCCGCAACTGGTGGCCGCACGCGCACCCAGCGAACGCACCCCGACGATCACCGCGATTACCGTAGAGAACGACTCGAAAGTCAGCGACGACGTGATTCGCTACTACATCCGCCAGCCCCTCGGCGAACCCCTGAACCTGGGCCGCCTGCAAACCGACATGGGCACGCTGTACGGCCTGGACTACTTCGAACAGGTGCAATACCGCGTGGTTAAAAAAGGCCAGGACAACACCTTGGTGATCAGCGCGCGCGGCAAACGCAGCGGCACCGACTACCTGCGCCTGGGCCTGAGCCTGTCGGATGACATGCGCGGCGACAGCGCCTTCAACATCGGCGCCAGTTACCGCATGAACGGCATCAACCGCCTCGGCGCCGAGTGGCTGACGCGGGTACAGATCGGTGATCGCCAAGAGCTGTACAGCGAGTTCTACCAGCCGATGGACACCGGCTCACGCTACTTCGTCGCGCCCTATATCAGTGCCCAGGCGCAGAACGTTGAACTGACTCTGGACAACGACCCCATCTCTGAATACCGCCTGGAACGCTACGGTTTTGGCTTGAATGTGGGCCGGCAGATCGGCAACAGCGGCGAGATTCGCTTCGGCGTCGGCGAAGCCTGGGGCAAGGCGGACGTGCGCATCGGCGACCGCGACCTGCCGAGCGTGAGCTTCAACGAAGGCTTCTATGAACTGAAATACTCGTTCGACTCGCTGGATAACGTGTACTTCCCGCATACCGGCGAAGACATCGGCCTGGCCTACCGCGAGTTCGAACCAGGCTTGGGCTCGGACCAACGCTACCGGCAGTGGGAGTTCAAGCTGGACAAGGCCATGAGCCACGGCCCGGACACGCTGATACTGGGCGGTCGCTACGGGCGTACCCTGGACAAATCCGACGTGGTGGTTTCCAGCTTCCTGCTCGGCGGTGCGCGGCAATTATCGGGCTTTCGCCAGGACGCGATTTCCGGGCAGAACATCGCCCTGATGCGCGCGGTGTACTACCGTCGCCTGACGCCGCGCTCATACCTGCCGCTGGATTTCCCGCTGTACCTTGGGGCATCGCTGGAACGCGGCCGGGCCTGGAACAACGACAATCAGTTCGACAGTGGCTACATCAACGCCGCAAGTGTTTTCCTGGGGTTTGATACGCCGCTGGGGCCGCTGAATTTCAGCTATGGGTTTAATGATGACAATCAGCAGGCGGTGTATTTGAACCTGGGGCAAACGTTCTAGAAGGCAGGCACAAAACTAAATGTGGGAGCGGGCTTGCTCGCGATGGCGGTGTATCAGTTAAAAATACTTATCTGACACACCGCAGTCGCGAGCAAGCCCGCTCCCACATTTAAAGTAGAGCTGTGGCGGTCTTTAGAGGCCTTTAAGGTCACGCTCTTCAATCGGCCGGCTCTGGCGCAGGCGCTTGCCGCCCAACACTACCCAGTCGATCAAGCGAAACAGGCACTCAATGCCAAACGACAACAACATCGCGCCGCCCCAACCCCCCAGCC
>NZ_VUAZ01000093.1 GCF_009296165.1 Pseudomonas kitaguniensis
GACCTTGGCATGCCAAGGTCTTTTTTATTGCCTACACGGTTTAAGCGGGTGTACCCCACTCAAACTGTGGGCGCTGGCTTGCCTGCGATGACGCCAGCCCAAACATCCTCAGACTACCCGCCTACACAGCAACTGCCTCACCCTCCTCCGTTGCCCCATTCGGCAACATCCCATTCGCCAAATCATCCACCACCGCCTTGGCCATCTCGCCCAAATAATGCGCCGCCCAGGCATAACGGTCCGCGCTTGTGTCCATGGCCGCGTCCAAGGCGAGCATTTTTGAACAGTGAAGCAGCTCGGAGGCATGCTCCAGCGCATCGCGAATGGGTACGCCAGCATTGACGCGGAATAGACGGTGAAGGTTGGGCTGCTTGCCGCAGGTGGAGAAGGTGATAACGCCGAGGGTTTTGTTGAGGGGTGGGTTGATCATTGGGCACCTCCGGACTGCGCGGGGGTGTGGGTTGCGGTGTTAATAGGGTAAGACTTTTCAGAAAGACTCATTGGTGTAACTCCCGTTTTTCGATGAGAGCTGCACCATTCGTTTCCAGGCGAATGGTGGCAGCTGTGCGCAGGCTGGAAACCGGGGCAAAAGGGCAAACCCGGCAGACTCGAAAGTCTCCCACGCACAGCCGCCATAACACGCATATGCTGGCACAAAAATAGCACCAGCAGTCGTGATAAATGGTGGCGCCTGTGCGCCCTTTATTCCGCGGGTTTCCAGGCCCGGTCGCTGAATTTGCAGCGACGGGAGAAAATAGCGCGACAGCTCACAGACCTAAACCCGTACATTGTGCCAAGACATGTCAGCACTGGAAAAAACAAGAAAACTCCGGACGCACTCGAATTTTTACTAGATACCAATCTCATACCATTCATCGAGTCATATTTTATTACACTCTAAAAGCCGATCCGAAAATTGAATAACTACACTTCAAAAGTGGCAACTCGCCACTTACCATAGGATCAAAAAAATGCAGCAATATAAAAACTTAAGCGGGGATTCAAACGTGTTGGGGTATGAACTAGGCGTCGATACCATCACAGTCCAGTTCGCAACTGGCACTCATAGAAATTACGTCTATGACGAGACCGCGCCCGGCGCGGCAATAGTCACAGAATTATCTCGTCTTGCTATAGCCGGTCGGGGCTTGAATAGCTATATTGTTCGTACAGTTAAAAAAAATTACGCGCGCAAGTACTAGATCTTAGAAAATCGGACTAAATCACGATTGTTTTAAAATAACAGTCGTGACCTATTTTATACCCCTAGCAAAACTAAAGAACTGTCACTTATATATGGAGTTTTGGACACCATCAGAGTTTATTGCAATTCGCAAAAGAAGCTACAACATAACCTCATAAGGCCCAAGCGCCTTACTTGTCTGCACCAACCCCTGACGCATCAACATTTCCAGATAACTTCCCGCATCCATCGGTGGCCGTTTTAAGGCCCGTCGCTGCTTCTGCGCCGCCCCCAAAACCGCCGCTTGATCCAAATCCCAAAGATCCGAGATAAAATCATCCGGGTGCATCGGCTCAATGTCGTACGCAGCCAACACATGCGCCGGAAAGTCTTTGAGGTTGAACGTCACAATAACCTCAGCCTTGCTCCGAATTGCCGCCGCCAGCACGTGACGATCATCAGGATCAGGTAAATCTAAACTAGAACAGAGGTCCTCGTACCCTGTCACCAAGGCGTCGGGTATAGCCTTATCCATCAGCGCCGAGGTGCAATTCATTTGCGCCGCAGTGAGGTCGGGCCGGTTCTTGAGTACGTTGCGCTTCCATTCCCCATGAATCTGGCTAGTCCATCGCGCTCGGTACAGCCCAGACAATCCAAGCCACATCAGTAAATCCCGGAGCGCGGCCGGGTAGAGAACACACGCATCGTATACCGCAGTAAAAGGCGAACACCTCATCCGTCATACCCCATTCCCAGTTCCTGCCCTTGTTGCGCAAGTGCGTCCATTGCCTCTTGGCTTTCCTCATCGCGCCGTTGTTTGAACGCGATCAAATCCGAAAACCGAATTCGCCGATGTCGGCCGGTTTTTGTAAATGGAATAGCACCCTCCTCCAGCATCTTGACCAAGTGCGGGCGTGAAACGTTAAGCAGATCGGCGGCCTCCTGCGAGGTCAGTTCGGCATGGATGGGCACAACCTTGACGGCATTGCCGAGCGCCAGCTCACCCAGAATATCGACCAGCAAGCGCAGTGCCGAGGTTGGGAGTACGAGGGTGTGGGGTTTGTCTTCTTTGTCGAAGATGTCGATGCGCTGTGTTTCAAATTTGGTCGACAGCAAGGAGGCAAGTTCGCGCTGGCCTTGCACGGCAGCTTCAACTTCCTTTTCCAGCGGAAGGATCGTTTTGGGGAGGTGATTGGCGATCATGATGCGGCTCCAGCGTTACGCAGTTCAGTTGATGCCCACGCTAAACGAAACAAACGAAAATCGCAATAATCGAAACAAATCCGCCAGATCAGGCATCCGTCGACTTTTCCCACGCCCACCATCGAACAAAGCCGACATCGGCGTCTGATTCCCCCTCGTAGGCTCACTCCCTCGCACAAGGAAGTGAGCCCGTCATGTCGGAACGCTCTTACCCCATCACCGAAGAAGAACAACTCAAACGGCGCATCCTGACCCCGCAGCCGAAGCGGGCGGCCTATTCGCCGCCGATAGCGGTATTCGACGCGCCACCGATGCCAGCGCCAACGCTGGCCAAACCTTGTGGCTGCACGTTTACCAAACCCTGCCAACTGCCCGACGGCATCATTCGCTACAACGACCCCACCGGTCATGTGCCGCTGGAGCTGATCAAGGACTACGGCCATTTCAGTCTGTTGGGTGGGCGCGAGGTGGACAGCCAGGGCGCGGTTGCGCTGCGCAAGATCAGCGGCAGCGCACTGCCCGTTGGTTTGGGGCAGTTGGCGTTGCGTTCGGTGGTATTGGAGTCGGCTGCCAGCGCCGTTGGCACTATGGTCGGTGGCTTATTGGCGGGTTTGGTGTCGCTGGCGTGGCCATCGGAGTTGGGCGACAGCGCACTCTACAGCGAGGAGCAATTGCGCTCGATGCAGCGGGCGCGGTCGCAGATGCGCTTGCATGTCGAGCAGCGCGAAGACGGCACGCTCAAGGGGTATGGGTTTTACACAGGCAACAATGCCGATTGGCAGATGATCGACGTGGTGCAGTTCCAAAACCGTGGCGATCAGTTTGTGGCGGATTTGGGTGAGGGCGTGGAGCTGATATGGACGCCTGCGGTTGATCCGGGCGATACGTTGGGTATTCCGGCGTTGGAGGCCGCGCCACAGGCACCGGTGATTTGGATTTATCCACCGACCGAGAAAGCTGCGCAGATTCTGGTAAACCCGGTTTATCCACCGCAATACCGGGACTTTATTCTGGTGTTCCCGGTGGAGTCGGGTGTTCGGCCGCTGTATGTGGTGGTGAGCGTTCGGGCTGGGGATCACTCTTACCACACCAAGCCTAAACTCTTGGCTGCGTTCCCAAAAGCAAAATGGGCACGCTCGAAAACGTCCATGAAAGGAGGAGGTAAACGTCCTAGGTGGAAAGACCCCGATGGGACAATCTATGAATGGGACTCTCAACATGGAGCTGTGGAAAAGTACACCAAACATGGAGTGCATCTCGGCGAGTTCGACCATATAACCGGTAAACAAAGAAAACCAGCCGATCCTAGTAGGAGAGTAGAGCCATGAACCACGTAATTATGGGTGTTTTGCCCAACGAGGATTTTGCGTCCTTTGAGCAAGAGCTATCTCTATCCACTCAAGAGCTAATGAGGATTATGGGATGGAGCCAGCCTGAGGATTGCGTATTTGATTACCCGTTGACCGAAGAACAAACACTCAAAATAGAAGAGGCATGCGCTTTGAAGCTGCCCAACCACCTTGACCTGTTCCTTTCCTCACACGAGTAACCAACCCAAGAGCATTCAATTTCATGCGCAGACTTTCACTCACAGACAAAAAACTCCGCAACATCCCCAGGCACCTCAGAGCGCTGAGCCGCTGGGCCGACAGCTTCGAAGGCTACTTCTATGAAGAGCTGCCGCCAAAACCCGATTACGTAAACGAAAGAATTCCCGTCATAGAAAATCTTGTTGAGGGCAAACAAACCACGCCGGAAATTCTAGCGCACTGTGCTCAGCAGTTAATCAATGTCTCAGGCCACCTGCTTGCCGCACGACCAGAGCAAGCCCCTGATTGCTGGGTTGTCGCCTGCGTCATGGTTCCGGATATGTTCTCAAGCCGAGTCTGTGTCTACACCGACAAAGCCCGCCACCTCGGTCACACCCAGCCTTTCAACTATGACCACTTTCGTCAAACCCGAATCACTGGCCGAAGCCTCGCCCATGAATGGAACCTGACTCTCCCACCAGGGCTTCACGAAGTAGGTTTTCACTTTACCCACGAGGATGAAGACGGAGATATTTTCGAGTCAGAGCATTGGTACTTCGGCGAAGTCACCGTAACGGATCAAGACCCAGGCGGTGAACGCTGGAAATACCAAACGTTTAAATCGTTCCAAGCACAGAACCCGCATTTGTTCGGTGCATTTGCACCACTGCGTTAACCGGCCGGCTTGAACCCCGGCAAGCCATTAGCTTCCCGCCATTCCTTAACCGTGCGGGTAATTCCTTGCGCCGACGTATCAGCACCCGGCTCTGGGTGGTAGATCAGGTCCGCCCCATTGGGGTGTCCAATAATGTTCCTGAAGTGGAATAAAAGCGCATCAGCGCGGGCCTCGCTCGGCGAAACATCCGCCTTATACAGCGCTTCCAGGAACCTGATAAATTCGTGTTCTGTGTAGTCCGAGAGGCTATTTTTGATGAGCGGATCGATCATGCGCGCCCCTTACATCTGATGACAATTTGGCCGCAGGCTACGATAGACAGGCACGCACTTGATGCAGGGTGCTTCCTGATCCTGAGTCAGATGTGTCCTCAAAATTCTGACGCCCTTTTTATGCAGATTATTTCCCTGCCTATCCCACCGACTTCTCTTCAAACACCAACCGTGCACACAACCCACCCGTCGCCAGATTCTGCAACGTCAACCGCGTGCCGATCTTCCCCACAATCATCTCCACGATCGCCAAGCCCAACCCCGCGCCATTCGCGTTCCCCCGGCTGTAAAACCGCTCGAACAACCGCCCCAATTCCGCCTCATCGATGCCCGGCCCTTGGTCTTCCACGCTCAAACAATTAGCACCAATCACCACGCGCACCTCGCTGCCGGCCGGCGAGAAGTTAAGCGCGTTGGTCACCAGGTTTTGCAGCGCAATCGCCAGCGCCACCGGTTCGGTTTGCACCCAGCATTCTTCTTGCCCCTCCAGCACCAGTTCCACGCCTTTTTCCATGGCCAGCGGTGTCAGTTCAGCGAGTTCTTCGCGCACCAGTTCGGTGAGTTGCACGCGTTTGCACACGGGGTTGCTGAGGTGCGGTTCGATGCGCGCCATGGTCAGAAGTTGGCTGCCGATGCGGGTGGCGCGGTCGACGCCGTTGACGAGGAAGTCCAGTGCTTCGCGACGCTGTTCTTCGGTGGCGGCGCTTTGCGCGTTTTGCGCGTGGATGCGCAGTATCGCCAGTGGCGTGCGCAGTTCGTGGGCGGCGTCGGCGATGAAGCGGCGTTCGCGGTCGAGCAGGTCGTCCACTTGCACCAACAGCCGGTTCAGCGCGGTTTGCATGGGTTCCAGGTCGGTTGGCAGGGGCTTTAAGTGCAGCGGTTGCAGGGTGTCGGTGTTGCGCCCGCGAATGGATAGCACCATTGCGCGCAGCGGTTTGAGGCCCCAGCCGATGGCCAGCCAGATCAATAGGGTCAGCAGTGGCACGCCGATCAGCGTGGGCCACAGGGTGTGGCGCACGATGCGTTCGATCAGGTCTTGGCGAATGTCGTCGCGCTCGCCCACCCAAATCAACAGGCCCTGTTGCGGGTCGGCGAGGAGGAAAGCGCACCAGTCGTTGCCGTTGTCGATCAGGTCGTGGGAGCCGAGGGTGGTGGGCGGCGCAGCCAGCACTGGCGCTTCGGCGGATCGCACCAGTAATTCACCATCAGTGCGCCATACCTGGAAGGTCAGGCGGGTTTCGTAAGGGTGGGCGACGCCCTCTTCGCCGACGCGGCTCATGGCGTGGTCGAAGGCTTGGTAGAGGCGGTTCCAGTCGGCCTCGCCGGGGTCGCGTTGGCGCAGTACGCCTTGCAGCAGGCGGGCGCTTTGGGCGAGTTGGGCGTCGTAGACTTCTTCGATTTCGTGGTGGCTGTCACGCAGCACCAGCCAACTGATCAGGGCGTCACCGAGCAGTATCAGCACCAGCACCGGGATGAGAATACGCGCGCGAACCGAGGTCATGGTTTGAGCGCCAGCACGTAGCCGACACCGCGCACGGTGCGGATCAGCTCGGTGGAGAGTTTTTTGCGCAGGTTGTGGATAAGTACTTCGAGGGTGTTGCTCTCCACGCGGTCTTGCCAGCCGTACAGCGCGCGGGACAAGCGCTCGCGGGTCACGACTTTGCCGGGGCGCACCATCAGTTGGTGCAGCAGTTGGTATTCCATCGGGGTGACGATGATGTCTTCATCCTGGTAGCGCACGTGTTGGGTGGCCGGGTCGAGGCTGACGCCGGCATGTTCCAGCAGCGGTTGCGCGCGGCCCTGGCTGCGGCGCAACAGGGCGCGCACGCGGGCTTTGAGTTCCTCGACGTCGAAGGGTTTGATCAGGTAGTCGTCGGCGCCCGCGTCGAGCCCGGCGATGCGTTCGGCGGTGCCGTCACGGGCGGTCAGAATCAGCACCGGCAGGTCGTGCTGTTCGGCGCGCAGTTGCTGCAGCAGGTCGAGGCCATCGAGGCGCGGCAGGCCGAGGTCGAGCAGCAGCAAATCAAAGCTTTCAGTGCGCAGGGCATGCAGGGCGCTGAGGCCATCCTGCAGCCAGTCGAGGGTGTAGCCTTCGGCGCCTAATGCCACGCGAATGCCTTGGCCGAGGGCGCGATCATCTTCGACGAGGAGTAGGCGCATAACGGAATCTCTGTAGGAATCGGCGGCATCATGCCGGGTTCTGGCGCGGGCTATTCCGGGAAAGATGTTACGGCTCATTGCCAACTAAGGTTGCGCTAAGGTTGGTTTTGCACTGTGCAATCTCCCACATCTGCTGAGAGCTTTTCCATGCGCAAAATTCTCTTGTTGTCCCTGATTATCGCCAGCCCTTTGGCCGTCGCCGGCCCGCAGTGCACCACCGCCGAGCGCTCGCAATGGCAAGCCCAAAAGGTGTTTCAGGACAAGCTCAAGGCCGAAGGCTATGAGATCAGCACGTTCAAGGTCACCGACGGCAATTGCTATGAAATCTACGGCTTTGACAAGGACAAGCGCAAAGTCGAAATCTACCACGACCCGGTCACCGGCAAAGCGCTGAAGACTGAGATCAAGGGCTGATGCCAGGCGAATCCCTGCGCCTGTGGGACCCTTTGGTGAGGCTGTTTCATGTGTCTATCGCCGGGGTCTTTGCCGCCAATTACTTCTTTAACGAAGCAGGCGACGACTGGCACGTTTGGCTGGGCTACTACGCCATGGCCTGGCTGCTGGTGCGCACCGTGTGGGGGTTCGTTGGGCCGCGCAGCGCGCGTTGGTCAGATTTCTGGCCAACGCCTGCACGGCTCGCCGCCCATGCGCGTAGTTTGGTCAACGGGCGACCGCTGCATCGGCTCGGCCATTCGCCGATTGGCGCATTGGTAATGCTGTTGATGTTGCTGGCATTGCTGACCATCGGCACCAGCGGCTTCTTGATGCAGGAAGTCGACGCCTTGTGGGGCGCCGATTGGCCGCTGCAAGTCTACGAGACCGCCGCCAATGTACTGCTCGGTTTGGTCTGCGTGCATGTACTGGCAGCGGTGTTCGAAAGCGTCCAGGTGCGGGACAACCTGCCGTTATCCATGCTCACCGGTCGCAGGACGCGCCTGCCGGATGAACGTGCGCAGTAATCCTCTTTCCGACAGGTTCTCTATGCGCTCCGCTCTACTGATTTGCAGCCTGCTGGGCGTATTCATCGCCGCCTGGCTGAGCCATCCGCCCCACGTGCTGGCACCCTTTGCCCAGGCGAGCCCGAACACCTCGAAGGTGGCGGCCGCGCCGCAATACACCAGCCGCTTTGTGTCTTCCGAGCTCACCGACTTTGTGCATTCTTCGTCCGTCACGGCGCTGCCCGGCGGCGACTTAATGGCGGTGTGGTTTGCAGGCTCGCGCGAAGGCGCCGCCGATGTGCAGGTGCGCACCGCGCGGTTTGATGCAAGCAGTGCCGAATGGGGCGCCGAACAGGTGCTGGCCACGCGCGAAAGTACCCGCGACGGCACCCAGCGCTACATTCGCAAACTCGGTAACCCGGTGATTGCGCTGGGGCCAGATAAACGCCTGTGGCTGTTTTATGTGTCGGTGTCGGTCGGCGGCTGGGCCACCAGTGCGATCAACGTGATGGTCTCCGAAGACCTCGGCGCGAACTGGACCGCACCGAGGCAACTGGTGACGTCGCCGTTCTTCAATATCAGCACGTTGGTGCGCGCCGCGCCGGTGTTCCACGCTGACGGCTCGATCGGCTTGCCGGTGTACCACGAGTTGATGGGCAAGTTTGCCGAGTACCTGTACTTGAGCCCCGACGGTGCGGTGATCGACAAATTCCGCATCAGCCGCGGTAAAAACTCGCTGCAACCGACCATCGTGCCGCTGGACGGCCAACGCGCCGTGGCGATGTTGCGCTACGCCGGCGAAACCCATCACCGCGTGCTTGCCAGCCGCACCGAAGATGCCGGGCAAACCTGGAGCGAGCCCTACCCGCTGGAGCCGGCCAACCCCAACTCATCGCTGGCCGCGGTGGCCACCCAGGATGACGGTTTGCTGGTGGCCCTCAACGACCTGCAAGACGGCCGTTTCAAGCTCAGCCTTTATGGCACCGACGCCCGGTTCAGCCAGTGGCGCACGGTGGTGGAGCTGGACCAATCGCCCGACCCGCTTGGCCAACCGTTTTCGCCCCAGGCTTACAAAGAAATTATCGGCGAAGGCTTTCGCGCCTCCAGTGGCGCCAAACGCTTGCCGCTGGAACAGCGCTTTCTGAGCAACCTGGACTACCGCGTATGCAAACCGCGTGGCTGTGATTTCGAGTACGAGTACCCGTACTTCAGCCGCAGCCCGGACGGTATGTACCACTTGGTGTACTCGTGGAATAACACCTTTATCAAACATGTCAGCTTCAACGAAGCCTGGCTGGAGGAGCGCTTGTGATGACGGCCTTCTGGCAAGCCCATTTGAGTTTTGTACTGCTGGGGTTTGTGCTCTTAAGCCTGTTTCGATTTACCGCACCGTGGCGGCCGTGGTTGTTGCCGATGTTGGTGGCGGTGAGTTTTATCCCGGTCAATGAGCTGCCCGTGGCGGCGTATGTACGCAGCTTTACCGATGACCTGGCCATCAGCACGTTGGTGTTGTTGGCGTGGGTGGCGTTGTGCAGGTTAGGCGTGGTGCAGCCGCTTGGGCGCACACATCAAGTGCAAATGTTGCTGCTGTTTGGCGCGCTGAGCCTTGTGCTGTACCCGGCCACGATGGGGCTGACGTATGTCGACCCTTACCGTTGGGGCTTCAACCCCAGGCCGATGATTGTGCTGGTGGGCGCAGTGGCGTTGCTGATGCTGTGGCTGCGTAACGCGCTGGCGGTGTGGATGTTGGCAATCGGCACGTTGGCGTTCGCGCTGCGGCTCAAAGCCTCGGAAAACTACTGGGACTACCTGGTCGATCCGCTGCTGGTGGTTTACTGCGTCATCGCCGGATTAATGCAACTCAACCTGTGGGAGCGGGCTTGCTCGCGATGGCGGTCTACCCGCAAAAAAATGCAGTGCTGACACACCGCAATCACAGGTGTCTTGTGGGATTTATGAAATTGAACAGAGGTTAATAATGGGTGCGTTGCAATCGCGTCGCCTGCGCTACGGCGTGGGGGCCATCGGGCTGGTGTTTGTGTTACTCGCGGCGTTGCGGCTGGTGTTTGTGCTGGCTTTTTCCGGCCTCGACTTAAACACCCCGGCACTCCTGGAAACCGTGGGCATCGGCCTGCGTTTCGACCTGCGCCTGGCGGTGTTGATCCTGCTGCCGCTGGCCGTACTCGCGTGGCTGCCGCGCTGGAACCTGACCACCCTGCCCGCGCTGCGTTGGCTGGCACGCGGCTATTTGGTGGTGGCATTGGCCGTGGTCGGCCTGGTGTACATCATCGACTTCGGCCATTACGCCTACCTCGGCGTACGCCTCAACGCGACGGTGTTGCGCTACCTGCAAGACGCGCAGATTTCTCAACAGATGGTCTGGGAAACCTACCCGGTGCTGTGGATAACCGCCTGTTGGCTGGCAGCGGTGGCGCTGTGGGTGTGGGCGTTGGTGTGCCTGGAGCGCTTGACCCTCGACCGTGAACCCACCGCGAGCAGCAAGTGGGCGCTGGCCTCGGTGGCCGTGGTGGGCGTGGTCGCCGTGCTGCTGGCGCTGCTCGGTCGCGTCGCCAACCTGAACCTGGAGAACCCGGTGCCGCTGCGCTGGAGCGATGCGTTCTTTTCCGGCAATACCCAAGTCGCCGCCGTGGGCCTGAACCCGGTGCTGTTTTTGTACGACACGTTCAAGGTCGGCCAATCGCAGTTCGATGAAACCCAGGTGCGCGCACATTACCCGCAAGTGGCGCAGTACTTGGGTGTTGATAAACCCGACCCCCAGCAACTGAATTTCATACGTGAACAAGGTGTACAGCCTTATCGGCTGCCGGGTGATCGCCCACCCAATGTGATCTTCGTGATGCTCGAATCGCTCGGCACCAGCGCCGTCGGCGCCTACGGCAACCCGCTGAACCCTACGCCGAACCTGGACCAACTGGCGACGCAAAGCTGGTTCTTCAAACACTTTTATGTGCCCGTCACCGGCACCGCCAAAACCGTGTGGGCCAGCCTCACCGGCGTGCCCGATGTGACGCGCCAGGAGACCGCCACGCGCAACCCGCTGATCACGCGGCAACACACGCTGGTGAACGCGTTCGAGGGTTACCAGAAGTTCTACATGATCAACGGCAACGCCGGCTGGGCGAATATCAACGCTTTGATCCGCCAGAGCATCGACGGCGTGCAACTGTTTGAGGAAAGCTACTGGCGCTCACCACGGGTCGACGTATGGGGCATTTCTGACCTGGACCTGTTCAAGGAAGGTGATCAACTGCTGCGCGCCGTGCCCAAAAACCAGCCGTTCTTCGCCTACCTGCAAACCTCCGGCAACCATCGCCCGTTCACCATCCCCAAGCAAAACGATGGTTTTGAGGTGCGCAACGTGACCCTGGAGCAAGCACAGGAAGCCGGCTCGCGCAGCGTCGAGCAATACAACGCGGTGCGCCTGCTGGACTTCAACATCGGCCGTTTAATGGAAATCGCCAAGGCCGGCGGCTATTACGACAACACTATTTTCGTGTTTTTCGGCGACCACAACACGCGCATCAGCCAGATCCCGCACATGCTGCCCGCCTTTGAACAATTGGGCCTTGAAAGCAACAACGTGCCGCTGTTGATCCATGCCCCTGGCCTGCAACCTCGGGTGATTGAAGAGGCCGTGGGCCTGGCGGATTTGCTGCCGACGGTAGCGGGCATGGCCGGCGTGCCGTTTCGCAATGGCGCGATGGGCCGCGACATTCAGCAACCGGCGCCGGAAGGCGAGCGCATGGTGCCGTTGGTGTTGCACGAAGGCACGTTCCCGATAATCGGCGGCGTGACCCAGGACTTTTTGCTGCAGATGCAGCACGACGGCAGTTCGCCGACGCTGCATGACCTGGCCTCGCAAACCCCGCGCGAGGACGTGGCCGAGCAGCACCCGCAAGAGTTTCAGCGCCTGCAGGGGCTGACGCGCGGGCTGCATGAGAGTGCGCGGTTGATGCTGTTCAAGAATGTGCGCGAATGATTATTTGGGCTGGAAGGTTTCGAGGTACGCCAGGATGTTTTCGATCTTTTCCGGGTCGCTGATGCCCCAGAAGATCATGCGCGTGCCGCTGACCACTTTTTTCGGCGCCTCGATATAGGCGGCGAGCTTGTCGCGCGTCCAGACCACGCCGGAGTTTTTCATCGCGTCGGAGTATTGATAGTCGGGCGTGGTGCCAGCAGGTCGGCCGATAATGCCGTTGAGTTCGGGGCCAAAGCCGCCGCGCGCGCCTTCGCCGACGCTGTGGCAACCGCCGCAGGTCTTGGTGAACAACTTGCCGCCCGCCTCGGCATCGCCTGCCGCGATAGCCGTGGCGCAGTTGAGGGTGATGTTGAAGATGACAGCAAGGCTCAATAAAGCGTATTTCATGGGGGACTCCACAGCGGGTGTTACTGACGATTATGCCTGTTTGTCAGGCCTGCATGCGCCGTGACGATGCACAACCCAGGCCCTCTAAATGACCACCCATCGCCTGGAACATATTCAATCGAACCTAACCCCGCACGCCCCACTCCACCTAACTGAACCCTGATGGTGGAGAAGGATCATGGCTCAGCCATCGATTTTAGTGCTGGAAGACGACGAGATCATTCGCTCGTTAATGGTAAATGTGCTGGAGGAGCTGGGTGCGCAGGTCACGTCCTTTCCGTCGGCGGATGAAGGCATGATCTATCTGGAGCGCGGCGATGACCCGGTCGACCTGATTGTCAGTGATATTCAGATGCCGGGGTTGCTCAACGGCTATGATTTGAGCAGAGTAGTGGCGCATCGCTGGCCATCGATGCCGGTGGTGCTGACCTCCGGCAATGCCAAGCTCGCGGCGCAACTGGGCAGTTCCGTGCGGTTTTTGCCCAAGCCGTGGAGTACTGAACATCTGGTTGAGTGCGTACAAACGGCCCTGACCCAACAGGGCTCGTCGCTGCATTGATGTCGTAGCGACATCAGTCAAACCGACCGGGTGGGACGGCTTTGTGGCCATTACGTACGCCAGGTGCGACTTTTCTGATTCGCCGGTCAGCCTTTTCGCTTTATGCGCACGGTCGGCCGCAATGAGTTGTGTAGAATCGGCGCCTGTTTACTCGCGTCATTCATGGCCGAAAGGCCCACAGTTCGAGCGTATTGAATGCATTCACAGGCCCTTGAGGTTGGTGCGCCGTCATTGTTGGAATCGCTGCGCACAGGCACCGGCCTGCTGCACGTAGCGCTGGAAAAACGCCTGCCGTTTTTTTCCGAGCAGTTGGATGCTGATTGGTACCGGCGCTTGATCCAGGCGTATTACGGGTTCTATCGGCCGATGGAGACGGCGCTGTTTGACAGTGGCTTGATCCCGAATGGATTTGACAGCGTTTTGCGTGTGAAAACCCCCACGTTGGTCAACGACCTGCACGCCCTCGGCTTGAATGACACGGCCATCCGCGCCCTGCCCCGTTGCTGCGAACTGCCGACCTTGGCCACTCCCGCCGCCTGCCTTGGCGCCCTGTATGTGCTGGAAGGCGCGACATTGGGTGGCCAGGTGCTGCGCCGCGAAATGGCCCGACGCCTGGACCTCGACGCGGATAACGGCGGCGCATTTCTCAACGTGTACGGCGCCGAGACCGGTCGCCGCTGGAAAGACTTTCTCGATTACCTGGGCCGCCAGCCACTGAGCACGGCCGCCAATCAGCGCGCGGTGATGGCGGCGTGTGCAACGTTCAGTTGCTTTGAGCAATGGCTGGCCAGCCAGGAGGTACTGCTATGAAACCCGAGAATTTTGACGCGCTGCTTGCCAACTGTGCCGACGAACCCATTCGCTTCCCGGGGGCGATTCAGCCTCACGGTGTGCTGCTGACGTTGTCGGAGCCTGACCTGAACATCATCCAGGTCAGCACCAACGTCGGCAGCGTGTTCAACCATGCGCCTGAAGCGCTGTTAGGCCAGCCGCTGCACACGCTGATTGGCGCAGAACACGCCCAGGCCGTGCGCGCCATGGCTGAAGACAATTGTTTTTTCGACGCGCCGCCGCTGCATGTCACGCTCAACGGTGCGCCATTCGAAGGCCTGCTGCATCGCCATCAACACGTGCTGGTGCTGGAGTTCGAACCCAGGCTCGAAGATTTCAAGCCACGCGCGCTGAATGGCCGCATCAGTGACTTGGGCAAAATGTTGCAACGCTTGCAGTCGGCAACAACCCTGCAAGCACTCTACGAAATCAGCGTGAATGAAGTTCAGGCCATCACCGGTTACGACCGCGTGCTGATCTATCGCTTTGAAGATGAAGGCCATGGCCAGGTGATCGCCGAAGCCTCGGCGCCGTCGATGGAGCTGTTCAACGGGCTGTTCTTTCCTGCGTCCGACATCCCCGAGCAGGCCCGCGAGCTGTATCGCACCAACTGGCTGCGCATTATCCCGAATGCTGCTTACGAGCCGGTGCCGCTGTTGCCCACGTTGCGCCCGGACACCGGCCAGCCGCTGGATCTAAGCTTCGCGACGCTGCGCAGTGTGTCGCCGATTCACTGCCAGTACATGCAAAACATGGGCGTGCTGTCGTCCATGAGCATCTCGTTAATGAAGGGCGACAAACTCTGGGGCTTGATCAGTTGCGGCAACCGCGAGCCGTTGCTGGTACCCAATGACCTGCGCACCGCGTGCCAAACCATCGGCCAGGTGCTGTCGTTGCAGATCAGCGCCATGGAGGCGCTGGACCTGAGCCGTCAGCGCGAAGAAAAAGTCGAGGCGCTGGCGCTGCTCGATCAGGCGATGAAAGCCTCTGAGCAAGGCGTGTTCGAGAGCCTGGCCCAGCAGCCGCAGTGGTTGATGGACCTGACCCATTCGAGCGGCGTGGCGATCATCGAAGACAAGCAACTGCACGTTTACGGCGATTGCCCACAGCCAGCGCAGATTCGCGCGCTGCACACGTGGCTGCAAGCGCGCGGCACACCGGTGTTTGCAAGCCACAACCTGGCCTCGGTGTACCCGCCCGCACTTGACTATCAGCAGGTGGCCAGTGGCGTATTGGCCATGAGTTTGCCCAAGCCGGTGGACAACGGCGTGCTGTGGTTTCGCCCGGAAGTGAAAGAGAACATCAACTGGAGCGGTAACCCGAACAAACCGCTGGACCTGGACAATTCCGACGCCGGTATGCGCCTGCGCCCACGCACCTCGTTTGAAATCTGGAAAGTGGAAATGGCCGGCATCTCCACTCGATGGAGCCATGGCGACCTGTTTGCCGCCAACGACCTGCGCCGCTCGGCGCTGGAAAACGACTTGGCGCGCCAGGTGCTGCGCGAGCAGCAAGCGGTGCGTGCGCGTGATGAGCTGGTGGCGGTGGTGTCCCACGACCTGCGTAACCCGATGACGGTTATTTCGATGCTCTGCGGCATGATGCAAAAGACCTTCAGCTCTGAAGGCCCACACACGTCGCGGCGTATCTCATCGGCCATCGACACCATGCAACAGGCGGCCGGGCGTATGAATGTGCTGCTGGAAGACTTGCTCGACACCTCAAAAATCGAAGCCGGGCGTTATGTGGTCAAGCCGGTGGCACTCGACGTCAGCCATATGTTTGAAGAGGCCTATTCGTTGCTCGCGCCGCTGGCGATGGAGAAAGGCATCGAACTGTCGTTCAACGCAACACCCGGCCTGCACATCAATGCCGACCCGGAGCGTTTGTTCCAGGTGCTGTCGAACCTGGTCGGCAATGCGATCAAATTTACCCCACGCCTGGGCGCCATCGACATCAACGCGGTAAGCGACGGCGACGATGTGTTGTTTTCGGTGCGCGACTCCGGCGAAGGCATTGCGCCTGAGCAATTGCCGCATGTGTTTGAACGCTACTGGACACAGACCGAAAACAACCCCAACGGCAGCGGCTTGGGGCTTTACATCACCCAAGGCATCATCCAGGCACATGGCGGCATGATCGTTGCTGAAAGTGAGCTGGGCAAAGGCAGCGAATTCCGCTTTACCGTGCCCAAGGCGGTTGAAGGGTTGTGTACCTGATAGAGGCTGGGCTTGTGTGGCGAGCGGGCTTGCCACACAGGCCCGCCAGCCGGGGCTTAACAAAACGCTGACATCCGCTGGGTTAAGCTGGGTGCTTTATTTGCACAGAGCCGTCTTCCCTATGCGTCAAGCAGGCACCCTGCCCGCCGTTATTGTTGGGCCGCTGTTGCGGCGATTGGAACCCAAACGCTTGGTGCTGTGGCTGATGGCAACCCGTGAACTGTCGCCAACCCTGAGGCTGCACGTTGGCGAACACACCCGCGAAATTCAGTTGGACCAAGGCCAGTGCCAAGTCGTAGCGGTGGGGCGCCACGCCTTCATCCACCTGATCGACGTGCCGCTGAACGACGCTCTGCCGCTGGACGTGGTGATCGGCTATGACCTGCTGATCGATCACCTCGGCATCGCCGAATGGGCGCCGCACCTGCTGTATGCCGAAGCGCCCACCGCGACGTTCGTGTTGCACAGCCGCCTGCACCAGTTGGTGCATGGCTCGTGCCGTAAACCCCACCACGCAGCGGACGAAGGCTTGCTGTGCGTCGACCGCCTGCTGGCCGACGCACACACGCTGGCCGAACGCCCGGCGCTGCTGATGATGAGCGGCGACCAGATCTACGCCGACGATGTGGCCGGGCCGATGCTGCGCGCGATTCATGCACTGATCGCGCGCCTCGGGCTGTTCGACGAATACCTGGAAGGCGCGGTGGTGGATGACAGCGCCAGCCTCTATGGGCATCGCGCCAGCTATTACAATCGCGCCGACCTGCTGCCCGCGCTGGACAGCAACGAGACCTTGCGCGAACGTTTTTTTGGTGGCGTAAAAAAGCCGATTTTCACCAGTAGCACCGCCGACAACCACTTGGTGACCTTTGCCGAAGTGATCGCGATGTACGCACTGGTCTGGTCGCCCACGCCCTGGGCGCTGATCACCCTGCAGCCGCCGACACTGAGCGCCGAAGAACAGCCGCGTTATGCCCGTGAGCAGGTGCAGATCGACCGTTTCCGTGACGGACTGCCCGGTGTTGCACGGGTGTTCGCGCACCTCTCGACGCTGATGATTTTCGATGACCACGACATTACCGACGACTGGAACCTCAGCGCCCAATGGGAAGAAACCGCCTACGGCCACCCATTCTCCAAACGCATCATCGGCAACGCGCTGCTCGCTTACATGCTATGCCAGGGCTGGGGCAACCAGCCGGATGTGTTTGTCCCATTGGTGAACCAAACCCAGGCACTGACCGCCCACCCACACGGCAACCATCTAGACGCCGGCGCGCAGGATACCCTGCTGCAAACACTGCTGAAGTTTCAGCACTGGCATTACGTACTGCCCACCACGCCCGCCCTGGTGGTACTCGACACGCGCACACGGCGCTGGCGCAGCGAGTTCACCCTCAAGCAACCCTCCGGCCTGCTGGACTGGGAAGCCCTGAGTGAGCTGCAACAGGCGTTGCTCGACCATCCGTCAGCGATCATCGTCTCGCCCGCACCGATCTTTGGTGTGAAGTTGATCGAGACCGTGCAGAAGGTGTTCAGTTGGTGCGGCTACCCGCTGCTGGTAGACGCCGAAAACTGGATGGCCCATCGCGGCGCAGCGCAGGTGATCCTCAACATCTTTCGCCATTCGCGCACGCCGGGTAACTACGTGATCCTCTCGGGTGACGTGCATTACTCGTTCGTCTATGAAGTGCTGATCCGCCACCGCAACGCGGGCCCCAGGATCTGGCAGATCACCAGCAGCGGCATCAAGAACGAGTTCCCGCCACGCCTGCTGGAATGGTTCGACCGCCTCAACCGCTGGCTCTACTCGCCGCGCTCGCCGCTCAACGGGTTTACTCGCCGCCGCACCATGCAGGTGGTGCCGCATATTCCGCAGCATGCCGAGGCCGGTGAACGGCTGTGGAATTCGGCGGGCATCGGCCAGGTATTTTTCAATGAGCAGGGCCAGCCTGAGGAGATTTACCAGCACAACGCGAATGGCAAACCGAAAACGCGGATGGTCGCGCCGAAGTAAGGCGCGGCGCTTGCGCAGATTAAATCAGCATCAGCCCGGTTTTTTTATCGCCAAACAAATGAAGGCGTAGCGCGCCTTTTTTCGATTCAGGCAATAGCACAAAGCCATTCGACTAAAACATCGCCCCCCCAATCCATCCAATCCGATGTACAGTAAAATCAGCCCCGGAGTCTCGGCGTCAATAAAGACTGGCCTACGCGCCAGCCAACGCAGGAAACCGTGCAAAATGGATGATGCTCCGGGCAACAGGAATGATTTTTCCGAACTAAACGCCGACATGTTGCATGCCGTCATGGAACTGGTCAGCGATGGCGTATGGGACTGGAACGCCAACAGCGGTTTCGTTTATCGCAACCCCGGCTGGTACGACATGCTTGGCTACGCCCGCCACTCCCTGGAGAACAGCGTGTTCACCTGGGAAAGCGTGATCCACCCCGATGACTATCTTCAGGTCATGGCGCAGTTTGATGAATACATCAGTCGGCGAGCCACTCATTACCAAGTCGAATACCGTTGCCTCAAGAGAGACGGCACTTTTATGTGGGTAGAGGACCATGGCTACGTGATTTCGCGTAACGCCGACGGTTCAGTCGCACGCATGGTCGGCGCGCAACGCGATATTCAGGCGCGTAAACACTCCCTCGAAACGCTGCAACAGCGTAACCACTCCCTGGAGACGCTGGTGTCTGAACGCACCCGTGAGTTGTCGCGGGTCAACCTGCAGTTGCAACTGCAGGTGGACGAAAACCGCTCCCTGGCCGAGCGCGATACCCTGACGCGCATCGCCAACCGCTATCGCCTGGAAAAAGTGCTGCTGGAAGAGTGCGAGCGTGCCGAACGCTTCCGCTTGCCGCTCGCGCTGGTGGCCATGGATATTGATGACTTCAAGCCGATCAACGACCAACATGGCCACGGCGTCGGCGACCAAACCCTGGTGAATTTGGTGGAAGCCCTGGAAGCCTGTGTGCGCCCAGGTGACTTGCTGGCTCGCTGGGGCGGGGATGAATTTGTGGTGGTCATGCCCAACAGTACCTTGGGCAGTGCCAGGCAACTGGCGCAAAGAATTCGTCGCAAAATCATCGAGGTTCCCACCGTGGGCAACCACACATTAACCCTGAGCCAGGGTGTCGTAGAGCGGCTATCGGGTGAGTCACCCGCGGCCCTGCTGCAACGCGCCGATCAAGCGCTGTATCGGTCCAAGGCGGCGGGCAAGGACAGCGTGTCGGAGTAACGCCGCGACAAGGGCAGTGTGCCGCCTTGACCTGATCCCCCTCCCCGCTGAAAATGCGCGACGCTTTTTTGTCCCGTTTACTGAAGTAGTGAAATTTCAATGTCCGAATCCGCAGAAGCATCCGTGATCGCCTTGCAATCCAAAGCTGAATACGAAAACGCCATCAATCTTTCACAGCATGTGCCGGCCGCCAAGATCATCAGCGAGATGGTCCTGGACGCGTTTCACACCTCCAGGGAAAGCGACCAGATACGCGAGCTGCGCGTGGCTATCCGCCAGGCACAGGACGCCTTCGACGACGACAAGGCTTATGACCTGATGGGCCAGCTCAAGCAACTGAAGGACGCCGAGGCCGCCGACAACATTGCGCTGGAAGACCTCAGCAGCAAATTCTCGATCAGCCGCATCCTGTCCAGCTTCAAGGACGACCCGCAGTTTCAGGAGTTGGTCTACGGCCTGGCCCTCAAGGTGCTGAACCAGTCTCACCAGGCCATCAGCAACCCAAGTACCGGCAAAAGCAAAGCTGCACGGCCGAAGAAAGACGCTGAAGTGTTTGTGATCAGCAAAGATGACGTCAGCGTCACCCTGGCGCTGCGCACCCCGCGCACCAAGCTTAATGTTGACCGTGAAGCGCTGGAGTTCCTGGGCTTCACGTTTGTGGGTGAAGGCAGTGAGGCGGAGCTGGAAAACGCAACCTTCGTCGACAACAGTGGCGTGGAGCAGCCGGTCACGCGCAAAAGCATCGTGACCGCACTGCAACAGCAAAGCGCGTTTGACGGTTACAGCATCGCCGCGCAGTAAATGCCAGGCGCTACACGCTGCGCAGGGTCAACAGCGCCTGCTCGACTTGAGCGAGGGTGATATGCCGGCCCACCGAGGCGCGCACAAAATGGCTCGCGCCGAGGTCCTTCAACAGCAACGGCGTATGGGCGGCAGTGCCCGCCCACAGGTTGAGCCCCAACTCGCGGGCTTGGCCGACAAATGCCTTGGCCGGCAGGTTGTGCGGCACGAACGAGACAATCCCGGTTTGCTCAAACTGCTCACACAGCAGGGTTAACTGCGGCAGGCGTCGTAATTCTTGCACGAGCAACGCGTAGGGCTCCGTGCTCACTTTCGCGCCTGCCTGCGCGTACTCTTGCAACGCTGTGTGCAAGCCGACCAGGGCCGAAAAGCTCTTTTCAGCAATCTCCAGCACCCGCGCACCGGCCACGTCCAGCCGGTTGACGTGGCCATCGGTGCTGGCGGCGTGCAAGTCAGCGAAATTCAGCTGCAATTGATTGAGCAGGCGTGGCGACACGTAGGCAAGCCCACTGCCACGCGGCCCGCAGAGGAACTTGCGGCCCGCGCCGGTCAATAAATCACAGTGAATATCACGCACGTCCAGCGGCAACTGCCCCAGCGACTGGCACGCATCCACGGCATACAGCGCGTTCGAACCCCTGAGCAGCGCACCCAGTGCTTCTACCGGGTTGATCACGCCACAGCACGACGGAAGGTGCGAGACACTGACCAGAAACACATCGTCGTCCAAGTGGCGTCGCACCCATTCAAGGTCCAGCGGGCTGGTGGCGGTGGCTGGGATGACGTCGACGCGAATCTCGCGCGATAACTTGAGGTAGTTGAAAAAGATCAGGTTCGCCGCGTACTCCGAGGTCGACACCCACACCCGTTTGCCTCGGGGGAAGTTCAACTTGCCGAGGATGCTGGTCCAGGCTTCGGTGGCGCTGCTGAAAAAAGCGATGTCCGAGGGCTGTGCATTTAACAGGCCGGCCGCGACCCGGTACAGGTCGACATTGAGCAGTTCCTCATAGGCCAGCTCCGTCTCATAGCTGCCCATTTGAGCCTCTATGGCCGTAAAGCGCTGGATCGCATTCAGGGTGCCCGCCGACATCAAACCCGCACCAGCGGTGTTCAAATGCACGATATTCATTTCACGCTTCCTTGTTCCACAAAAGAGTCGAGCTTTTCATCACGCCCACTGCCACTGCGAACAACAGCAACACGCTCCCGGCCAACAGCCAGGGCGAAGGCAGTGATGGCTGGGACACCAACATGAACGCCAGCGACGGCGTGATCATGACCCCAATGTTCACGCCCGCCGAGTAATAGCCAAGGTTGCGGTCGACGGTATGCCGGCTGGAAATACTGCTGACATAGTGGGTGATGCCGGGAAACACGATCATCTCGCCCAGGCTCCAAAGCACCGTGGCCACGAGTAACAGCGCGCCGATGTGGCTGAACCCCATGAGGAAGAAACCCACACCCGCCAGCAGGAAACCGGCCACCAGTGAGCGGCTGCTCGACAGGTGCGACATGCGTTGATTGATCGGCACTTCGAACAGAATCACCAACAGTGCATTGATGAAGAAAATGATGCCGACGTAATACGCTGGCAACTCGGTGTAATTGATGATGTAGGCCGAAAGAAACGTCGGCGGCAGCGCGTAGGCGATGTGCACCGGCAACGCTGCGAGCAAAATTACCCACAACCGCGAACGCTCGTGCGGTGCAGTTTCCGGCAAACCGCTGCCTTTGCCCACCACGGCCGCTTGCGGCGTAACCGGCACCGCGCGCCCAAACCGCAGGCAAGCGGCGAACGCAACCAACGACAACGCCGCGTTGAGATAAAACACCGCGTCGGCGTTGCTCAAGAAAATCAGGCTGCCCAGCAACGGCCCAATCGCCATGCCGATGTTGATGGCCAGGCGGTTACAGGAGAACGCCACTTTGCGCGTCTCATTGCTGCTGTGGGTGACGGTTTCGGAGAACGTCGCGGGCGTGAAGGCCTCGTAACAAGCGCCCCAGACAAACGACAACACAAACAGCGCCGCCGTGTTATCCACCGAAGGGATGACCATCAGCAGCAACGCGTTGAGCAGCAACGACCCGAGGATGACCCGGTTGGCGGTAAAGCGCTTGATCACCGCGCCGATGATCAAATCCACAAACAAAGCACCCGCGCCGTACACGCCCACCAGCAAACCGGCGGTGCCCGCAGATACGGCGTGCTGATGAATCAGGTACGCCGCATAAAAAGGGAACGCCATGGTGCCCATGCGAAACACCAGGGTAATCAGGAACAGTGCCTGCAAGCGTCCATTGAGCCCGCGTAACGCGCGATAGGTGCCCATCAGCGGATCACATACACGTTATCTTTGTTCTGACGAATCTGTTCGTAATCCTGGTCAATAGCGCGCTGGTTTTCCGCTACCAGGAACACCCGCAGCGGGCTGCTGAGCAGGTCCACGGTTTTTTTCATCGACTTGCCGGCCTTGTATTTGACGCTCAGCTTATGCACCGAGGGCAACGCCTCGATCAGGTGAATGGCCGCTTCGTTGAAGCCCGTCACCTCGCCTTGCAACGTGGTGTCGGTGTTGATCACGCAGGCTTCCTTGAGCTTGTGATAGCGCTTGCCGGCATAGCCCGCCTTGAACGCCTCACCGTCGCAATACGCCAGGTAAGTCAGTTGCGCCTGGTTGCCGCCGAGGCTGATGTCATGGAAAGCAGGTTCCATGTTGCCGTTCAAGCGTGCGCCGACTTCCACCAACGCCGGGCCGGCTTCGGTGAGGATCACTTCCGAATGGGCCGGGCCGTTATTGATGCCCAACGCCTTGAGCACCTTGACGATGTAATCCACTAAAACGTTGGCCTCTGCGCTGTCAGGCGCAATCAGCACGTCGCGGTCGTAGATGTTTTTGCCACCGCTGATTTCACGCTTCACATAACGCCAGATACCGCAGACGTAGGTTTGCCCGTCACGGCTGACGGTATCGACGATGTACTCCGGGCCTTTAAGGTAGGACTGGCAGAGGATTTCGGTATTGGCCAGGCCGAAAATATCGAGGTTGGACACCACTTCTTCGCAGGCACGCTTAACGTCGTCGACGTTGTGGCAGATCGACACGCCGTCGGTCGAGGCTGAGCTGAGCGGTTTGATCACGCAGGGAAACACCTGGCCGTCCTGCACCCAGGCAAACAACTCGGCAGGCTCGGCGGACTTGATCTGCCGCGCGGTCAACAGGCCGCCGGCGGCGACTTTGCTGATCATCTCGAACTTGTCGCGGCGTGCCCGCGAACCGGCACTGCCATTCGATGATGGCAATTGCAATTGCTCGCTCAAATAGTCGGCGAACGGCACGCCAGGTTCTTGGCCGGCGATTACCGCGATCACGTTGAACTCGCGCAGGCGGCGCACCACGTCTTCGGGGTTGCCGTTGAATATCAGGTTGTGTTCAAACTCTGAGAGGTTCGGCCCAAGCATGCTCGGCATCAGTTGCGGCGTGCTCTGCACGTGGATCAGGCCGATGCCCGCTTCATGGAAGAACTGCGGCAGAAAGTTACCGCTTGAGTAGACATCAACCAACGCGACGTACTGTTTCATGGGGATGTCCTTTTCAGTAGTAAGTGGCGGTTGCGGACGGTTGCGGCGACGCCACGTCATCCAGCGCCAGAAAAATGTTCTGCGGAAACTCGGCCACGCGGTGCAACAGGTGCAAGTACCAGTGAGTGCCGTAGACCGCTGATACTCGGGTCTTGACCTGGCCCTGGTCGTTGATCGCCTTGATCAGCTCGGGGCGCACACCGTGAAGCATCTCCAGCTCGCCTCGGCTGGCAACCTGGCTGTTGAGGATTTCCTCCACCAGCAACGGGTCTTGCGTGGCAAAGGCGTAGTTCGTGCTGGCGCCGTTGATGCGGTCCAGCAAGCCCAGGTAACGCTCATTCAGTTGCTTGCCACGCGGCAACGCAATGGCCGCCGGCTCAGCATAGACACCTTTGACCAAGCGCACTTTGCAGCCGGTGGCGAGGATCGCCGCAAGGTCATCGGGCGTGCGGTTCAACTGCGCCTGCAGGGTGATGCCGAGGTTGGCGAAATGCGCACTCAGGTGCATGAAAATATCCAGGATCGAGTCGGTCCACTGCGACCGCTCCATGCTCAGGATCACGCCGACATCCTTGTCGGCGGCATGCCTGAGAATCTTCGAGCAATTCTCGATCGCCAGTTCGCGGGAAATAAGGCTGCCGACGTTGGACAGGTCGAAGCCCAGTTGCGGCGGCTCGACCAATGTGGGGTGCAGCGCCATCAAATCTATGAGTTTCAGGTATTCGTCGGTGGCAGTGGTCACCTCGGCCAGCGTGGTGGCCTCTTCGCCAACGTATTCGACGCCGGTGCGGTAGCCTTTGCCTTGCAGGGCCGCGAGCTTGTCGAGCATTTCCAGGCGATCTTCGGAAATGATGTAGCGCAGCGCGGCCGGGCGCAGGAAGTCACGCAGGGTCTCACTGGCCAGGAACAGGTCGCGGTAGGTCTTGTTCGCCGCCAGCTTTTTCAGGGCCAGGGTCGCCATCAGGCTGTTGTCAGTGTGAGTCACGGCATTAACCCCCGTAGGCCTGGTTGAGCATGCGACGGGCGAAGCTCGATTCGTCGGCGTGGTTGGCAATTTTGTGGGCGCGGAACTTGGCCGCGTAACTGAGCATGGTTTCTTTGTGACGGCCGTGGCGGTCGCGGGTAAAAATCCCTGCCCACAAGTTGTCCCAACGCGCGTACTCGGGGTGCGACATCAGCAGGTCATGGGCCTTGCGCATGTTCCAGTGAGGAATAGCCGGGTGCAGGTGATGCACCAAGTGGTAGTTGTCGTCATGGCGACCGAAAAAGAAGTTTTCCAACGCGTTGCCCTTGCGATTACGCGTTAGCAGCAGCTTCTCCGTCTCAGCGGCCGGCAACGGGTAATGCTCGGCCAACTCGATGATCCAGCCCACGGCCACGGCTGTGGTGAACAGCGGCACCAGCCAGAACAGCAGCAGTTGCGCGACCACGCCGAACCACGCGGCAACTGCAACGATCACCGCCCAATAAGCCCACAGCATGATGCGTTCGTTGCGCAGCTTTTTGTCTGCCCCTTGGGCTTTCACGCGGTCCTTGATGATGTAGTTGATGTACTGCACGGTCCGGTAGCCGGACAAGGCCATCACGACGTTCTTGAGAAAGAACTCACGTTCACTCTGCTTGACGTCGTACAGCCCGCATTTGAGGTGGAAGTTGTAGTCCGGGTCTTTTTCCGGGTGGCCCAAGTGCACATGGTGGTTCTTGATGTGCGAGGTGCTGTAGGACTGGTGCAGGTGAAAGATCAGATAGCCCGACAGGAACGTACCGGAAACCCAATTGATCGCGCGGTTATTGGCCAACATTTTGTGCGCTGACTCGTGCAGCACATTCGCCAGGGCGCGCTGTGTGGTGCCAATCAGAAACAGCGAAACCGGGTAGAACCAATAGCTGATACCCAACGACAGGTAAATCGCGAAGGCAATGATTGCGTAGTCCTTACCCAACGCGATGGCCCAGTGGTAGTTATCTTTTTTGCACAGATGCTTGAGCATCCCGAAGGTTTCACGGGAAATGCCCGCCGCGTATTCGCCAGCAGGTTCGTTATTCTTATCGACCAGCATAATCACTCCATAATTAAGCGGCACGCTGTAACACCGTGCTCATTGCTGGGCGTAGGTATTTTTTGCGGTGTTGCAGCTATTGTTATTTTTTGCCTGAGCTAGACTCATTGGCTGCAAAAAAACTAAAGCACCGCTCGATGGCGAACAAGCTGCCCTTTTAGACAGGTAGGCCCGAATGACGCGCATACGCGAGCGCTCGCCGGTGAAAAAACACCGGCGAGCGTGACGTTTATGCAGGGATGCGTGGGGATCAGGCCTGTTCGCGGATATAACCGAGGTTCAGCGCCTTGCGGATTGCCGACTTGCCGTTGGTGACATCCAGCTTGCTGCAGACGTTCTTCATGTGGAATTTGACGGTGCGCGGGCTCATGGCGGCCAACAGTGCTATTTCGTTGTAGGTTTTGCCCAGGCTGGTCCAGGTCAATACCTCGGTTTCTCGCGGCGTCAGTACGCTGTCGTGCGCCGGCGCGGCGGGTACGGGTGCTGGTGCGCAGCGTTCCAGGGCTTCGTCGTAGACCGAGACCAGCAGCATCTGCAGCTCACTTTTGTTGGCCAGCACCGTGTCGCGAAATTGTTGCTCTTCGCCGAAGCTGCACAAGTTGAGGATCGAGTAAAAACCCCGGTTGCCATGCACGATAAAGCTCGCGCCTTCGCCTACCGGCGCACACGGGCCGGGCACCGGGACGGCTTCAGCGGCAGGCGTGAGGAGGTTTTCATCACTCCAGAAAAACGGTTTTACGCGGCCCTTGGACAAGGACAGCAATTGGCCACGCTGGTAAAAATCATCCGCCGAGTCGGCCCTGTCCAGCGCATCGGGGTAATTGGTGATGATTTCCGCTTCGTCCAGCGCCGGCCCACATTGGTAAACCTCAAAGTGCCCCAACCCACGCCGGGTCAGCTCGGCATCGAGCAATTGGCGTACATCGGCGGGCTGTATGGACAGGGAGTTACTGGCTTGACCATCGCGTCGCATGATTATCGCCCCTGATGATTGACAACGATGAGGCTAACGCTCTGACAGCAATGCTTCAATCCCGAAGCCTCTGATCAGAGTCGACTCACATCGTAGGAAATATCTCTAACACTGAGGCATGAATGGATCATGCCGTAACAGCCGTGTCCAGCGCATCGTGGGGCGAGCCAGCCACAGACAGCCAGTGAAGATTTACACCGGCCTTTCGGGTCAGGTCACCTGCGCCGCAAACACCTCACGAAAGCGTTGCATCTCGTGTTTATTGCCCACCGTCACGCGTACCCACTGCGGCCAGTCTTTCCACACGCGCCCGATCAGTACGTTGTGTGCGGCCAGCCGTTCAATCACCTGCTGCGCCGGTCGCTTCACATCGACCATGAAGCAATTGCTCTGCGACGCCGTGCAGGTAAACCCCCGGCCCTGCAGCCAGGCCACGGTTTCATCACGCAGTTGGGTGTTGAGCGCCTTGCGATGCGCAAGCAATTTGATGTCCTCCAGGCTTGCACGCGCGCCAAGCAACGTGGAAGCCGCCGGCACATTGTCGCCGCCGAACACCGCCAGCCGTTCCAGCAGCGCCGGGTGGCCGATCGCGAGGCCAAGACGCGCGCCGGCCATGCCGTAGATTTTCGAGAACGTGCGCAACACCAACACGTCGTCATGGTCCTTGACCCAACTGACGCAACTGGCCGCATCAGAGAAGTCGATATAGGCCTCGTCCACCACTAATACGCTGCCTTTGGGTTTGTTCGCCAAGGCCTGCCGAAGCGCCTCGGGCGGCGTCAGCGTGCCGGTCGGGTTGTTGGGGTTGCACACATACAGCATGCCCGCCTGGGGGTCGGCTGCGAGCATCGCCGGCAGGTCATGCGCGTGCGTAGCGTCCAGGCTTACCTCGTGCACCGGCGCCTGCCACGATTCGGCAGCCTGGCGCGGCACTTCGTAGGACGGCGTGGCCATCACCAGGCCGCGGCTTTGGCTGGTGAACGCCAAAACGGCGTAACGCAGGGCCGCCATGGAGCCGGCAAACACCGCCACCTGTTCTTCGGCAATGCCTTGCTGCTGGGCAAACAGCGCGGCCAACGCGTACATGTGCCTGTAGGGATAACGCGCGCAAATGCCAACCCCGCGCTGCATCGCCTCGCGGGCGGCGGCTGAAGGCCCGTAGGGGCTTTCGTTGTAATTGAGCCGCACCGTGTCAGCCTTGGTCGGCGAAGGGCTGGCGACCGCCCAATCCAGGCGCCCGAGCACCGGCAGGGCCGCACCGAGGGCGAGAAGGGAGCGACGGCTGACGCTGACCATGGGGACTACTCCTTGTAGGCGGGTGATGGGTTCGCACTGCTCGTACACAGGAATATGACGAGGAAAGCGCCGGCTGATTTAACCGGGCACCCGCGAATCAGCCCTCCAGGTAGTCGCCAATCGGATACTCCGCGCACAGCGTTTGCACCTCGGCACGCAACTGCTCGCGCACCGCCGGTTGCAGTTGGTAATCCAGCTCGCCCAGCGGCGTGACGTTGTCGAGTACTCGACACACCAGCGCAACAACTTGCCGGCAGCCCTCACGGTCGACCAAGCGTTGGGCCATGGCGCCGGTGCCGATACATAACCCGCTGGTCACCCAGGACGAGCGTGCATCGCCCGGTACGCGATGCTTGTTGACGACGATGCCGCAAGACTCCAGCGCCGACTCCGCAATGTAGCCGGTCATGCCGCCCTGCAACCTGACCAGCACCGCAGGGTTTTCACTGCAGCCACCGACGACGTGGTAGCCATGGGCCTGAAACGCATCGGTGACTTCATCGGCAAGTGTGCGAAAACGCCCCATGCAGGCGTCGAATTGCGCGGTTTTTGCGTAACCGAAGGCGGCGGCTTTTGCCGCGATCAGGTTGACCGCCGGTGCGCACTGCGTGCGCGGCGACGCGGCGTGATCGAGCACGCGGCTGAAGGTCGAGCGCAAGCCGGGCACCTTGGTGTTGGCATCTCGACCACACAGAATCAAGCCGCCACGCGGGCCGCCGAGTTGCGTGTGGGTGCACGTGATGGTGACGTGTGCAGCGTTGATCGGGCTCGGATGGCGCCCGGTCACCACCAGCCCGGCGATGTCGGAAATATCCGCCAACAAGATCGCACCCGCCTCATCGGCAATCGCGCGAAACCGCTCGAAATCCAGCCCTCGCGAGTACGCCGAGGCGCTGCACAGGATGATGCGCGGGCGGTGCGCCAGGGCCAGGCTGCGCACCTGCGCGTAATCGATCAGGCCTTCGCGGGTGATGCCGTAGCGAACGGCCTTGTAACACGCCGCGCTGATGAACACCGCCGGGCTGCCGAGGGCAACATCGCCGGCATCGTCATTGGCCATGTCCAGTAAGGTGTCGCCAGGCTCAAGCAGCGCCGAGAGCACCTGCGAAATCGCGCTGCACGCCGATTCCGACTGCACGCCGGCGTAGTGGGCATCGAACAGCTCGCGCGCTCTGCGAATGGCCAGCGCTTCGACCTGTTCGACGTTCTCGCAGCCGCTGCCCCGGCGTTTGCCGGGCCTGCCTTCGGCCGTCACATTGACCAGGGCCGAGGCGCAGGCCACCAGGGTTCGCGGCGTTACGGCGCAGGATGAGGCTACCAGAGAGAGGGTGCGGTGTTGCCGGGTGACTTCGGCATCGAGGAGGCTTGCAAGCTCGAAATCTTCAGCTTGCAGCGCCGTCAGGCCACGACGCAGCAGGTCGGCCTGGGTTTTCAGTTGTACGGTATTGACTGCCATCAGTGCAGGTCCCTTGCTGGGCGTTACGGGCCGATTCGTCCTGAACCGAGCGGTTAATTAAACAGGAAATTAAACATTTTCCAAATTAAATGTGTTTTTTTGCATGCCTTGGGCTCCGCCAAAGCGCCGTGGCAGCGCAGCCGGGGCTTTATTGTTGGGGTTAACGCATGCAACACTTGCGCCGCCGCAACGCCAGATGCGCCTCGGGAACGGTCACTCCAGCGCGTGATTGGCTGCAAAAATGGACAGTTATGACTAAAAGGGAGTGGTGAGCACTTGATACACCGACGGGAAAAAACCGAGCACTTGAAGAGCAACATCAAGTATTTGATCAAGAGTCGTGGCGAAACGCAGCTGTCGTTATGCAGTGCCGCTGGCCTGACCAGAACCACCATCTACAACATCCTTGAAGGCAAGGTCGTCAACGTCCAGCAGTCGACCATCCGCAAGATCTCCGACTTCTTCGGCGTGTCTTACGACGAAATCGAGACCCTCGATTTTGAAGCCAAGGAAATCATCGAAAGCAGTGTTTCGCCGCAGGGCAACATGAACCCGGCGGCCGTGCCGATCCTCAAGCAAAGCCAGGTGATTCGAAATCTGGACAAGCGTATTGGCGAACTGGCCACGCTGTATCCGCTGACCTACTACTTCGGCACCTCCCACAACCTGATCGGTGTGCGGCTTGAGCACGCGATTTCCGGCAGCTATGAACCGGGCGATTTACTGATCGTGCAAAAAGGCGCGTCGAGCCTCGGCAAAGACAAGCTGGTGTACGACCGGGCCAGTAAAAAAATGTTCATCACCCTTGAGGCCTGTGCCAGCTCAGAGCGCGTGTGTGTGGTCGGCGACATCATTGAGGAGCGCTTCAATGACAACGCATGAGGGCGCCGTTGAAAACAGCAAATACAAGTTGCTGGGGTTTGAGAATGACAAGCGCCTGGCGGTGATCATGGTGATCGCCACCGGCAAGGTCATCAAGAAAAAGATCAGTGAAGTGATCAACAGCGAAATAATGGATAACCTCAACAAAATGGAAGTTAAGAACATGTACAAGAAGTTTTACTCACAGGGGGAGACACTCACGGCCTACGACCTGAATGACCGCAATGAAAGCTCGTGGATGATTTACATCATCCTGAACTTGCTGCTGTTCACTTTTTATATTTTTACCAGTATTGCCGCGACCAAACCGCTTTACCTGGAGTCGCTGGGCATCATCGTCACGCCGGGCACGTTTCTTTACCCGCTGACGTTTTTGATCGTGGATTTGCTCAACGAGCAATTCGGCTTGCGCCTCGCCAGAAGGGCCATTCTGTTCGCGTTTGCGAGTAACGCGATGATCATCATCTTGCTCTATGGCTCTACGTTTTTGCCGGGGCTGCCGGGCTGGAAGCTTGATGGGCCGTACAATGACGTGATCATTCAAGTGTCTTCGGTATTGGTCGCCTCTTCGGTGTCGTTCCTGGTGTCCGAGAATATAAACTCGTACTTGCTGTGCAAGATCAAAGAACTGACCAACTCCAAATACTTGTACCTGCGCATCTTCCTCAGCACGTTCTTTGCGGTGATTATCGACAGCTTCCTGTTTTGCTTCATCGCCTTCTACGGCGCCATGCAGACCAGTGACATCCTGAGCATGATCTACGTGCAAATCGCGATCAAAGTCGGCTTTGCGTTTTTCAATATCTTGCCCGCCTACGGCGCGCGTGCGTTGTTCAAACGCTGGATCACCGGTAGCGCTACCGCTGCCTGATTCAACAAGACGCCGACGGGGCAACCCATCGGCGTCAGTGACTTAGTTCAGCTGCAACTTCTGCTTCAGGCTCTGCATGACGGCCGGCTTGTTCTGCAGGTAGTCATTCAGGCCACGCGCGCGAAGGTTGCACGCGTCGCAATTGCCACAGCCTGTGCCGATAATCCCGTTGTAGCAGGTCAGGGTCTGCTCACGCACCAGCTCGAGCTGGTGGTGATAATCGGCCAATGCCCACGTCTCGGCCTTGTTCAGCCACATCAACGGGGTTTCCAGGCGTACGTTGTATTCCATGCCGAGTTCAAGCGCCTTGTTCAGCGCTTTGACGAACTCATCGCGGCAATCGGGATAACCCGAGAAGTCTGTTTCGCAGACGCCGGTAATCACGGTCTCGGCCTTTACCTGGTACGCGTAGATCGCAGCCAGGGTCAGGAACAGGATATTACGCCCCGGCACAAACGTGCTCGGCAGGCTGTCGCCTGAGCTGCTCACGGTCGGCACGGGGATGTTGTCGCGGGTCAGGCTGCTGATGGCCAACTCGTTGAGCAATGACACGTCCATGACTTTATGAACGGTGGCGCCCAGTTGTTTTGCCAGCTTTTGTGCGACTTCGATTTCTGCGACATGGCGCTGGCCATAATCGAAGGTAATGCAGTGCACTTCGTCATACAGCGGCAGCGCCTGGATCAGACACGTCGTCGAGTCTTGCCCGCCACTGAATACGATAACGGCTTTTTTACTCATTGCTTTGCTTCCTGCAGGTGTAAAGGGTGGGAATAGTTTAAAGGGCACGCCATAAAAAACCCCGCGCTTCTTGCGAAGGCGGGGCCTTTTATTGCTCGCACACTCAGTGGGCGTAGGTCAGCAACAGCTCTTTGGGCACTTGGAAATCCAGGGACATCATCACGCTGAGCGCGGTGATGGTGAAGATCGAGAACACGAACAGCTTGCGCGCCCACACGGTGTCATCCACCGCTTTGTAGCCGGTCCAGGCCATGTACAACCAGTACATGCCCATGGCGGCGGCAACGGCGAGGTAGCTCATGCCGGCGTAGCCACTGAAGGTCAACATCAAGGTCGCCACGAGGAAGGCCAGGATGTAGAGCAAAATGTGTTTCTTGGCGACTTGAATGCCACGTTTAACCGGCAGAACCGGAATCGAAGCAGCCAGGTAGTCATTAAAACGGAAGATCGCGATGGCATAGGAATGCGGCATCTGCCACAGGCTGAACATCACCAGTAGCACCAGCGCGGCCATGTCGAAGCTATTGGTTACAGCCACATAACCAATCACCGGCGGCATCGCCCCCGACAGACTGCCCACCAGCGTGCCGTGAACCGACTTGCGCTTGAGGTACAGGCTGTAAAGGCCAACGTAGATAACAAAGCCGATCACGGCAAACAGCGCCGCCAGCGGGTTAGCCACCTTGTACAACAGCACCACACCGGCAACACCCAGGACGGTCGCGAACAGCAGTGCCAGTTTCAGGGAGATAAGGCCCTGCACCAGCACGCGGTTCTTGGTGCGCTCCATCTTGACGTCGATGTCACGGTCGATGCAGTTGTTGAACACACAACCGGAAGCCACCACCAGGGACGTACCGATCATTGCTGCCAGGAAGATGGCCAGATCGACATGTCCCTTGGAGGCCAGGAAGAAGCCGCCTGCCACAGAAAGCACGTTACCGAAAATGATCCCCGGTTTGGTGATTTGGATAAAGTGCTTAAGCGACATCGGGTCTTACCTCACTTCGCCATCATGAAGGTGTGGATGCTGAACATGATCCACAGCGACAGACCAACCAGCAGAACGATCACCAGGCCTGCGAACACGAACGCAATCACGTTCTCACGCTGGGCTGCCGAGCGGTCCAGGTGCAGGAAGTACACCAGGTGAACCAGCACCTGAATCACCGCGAACGCCAGGACGATCATCAAGGTGATCGACTTCGGCAGGGTTGGGTACATCACCAGGCCGAACGGGATCAGGGTCAGGATTACCGACAGGATGAAGCCGATAGCGTAAGACTTTACGCTGCCGTGGCCTGCATCGTGGCTGTCATGGGAGTTTGCATTAGCCATTACAGAGTCCCCATCAGGTAGACGACGGTGAATACGCAGATCCAGACCACGTCCAGGAAGTGCCAGAACAGACTCAGGCAGCTCAGACGCGTCTTGTTGGTGCTGGTCAGGCCGTGTTTATTGACCTGATACATCATCACTGCCATCCACAGCAGGCCAGCGGATACGTGCAGACCGTGGGTGCCTACCAGCGTGAAGAACGCAGACAGGAAGCCGGAACGGTGCGGGCCGTAACCTTCGGAGATCAGCAGGTGGAACTCGTTGACCTCCATGCCGATGAAGCCCAGGCCGAACAGGAAGGTCAGAGCCAACCAGGTCAGTACGCCCTTCTTGTTGCCCTTATAGAAGGCCAACATGGCGAAGCCGTAAGTGATCGAGCTGAACAACAGCAAGGCGGTCTCGCCGAGCACGTAAGGCAGTTCGAAGATGTCGTGGCCCGACGGGCCACCGGCAGTATTGTTTACGAGTACCGCGTACACCGCGAAGATCGACGCAAACAAAATGCAGTCGGTCATCAGGTAGAGCCAAAAACCGAATACGGTCGTTGGCCCGGCGTCGTGGTGATGGTCATCGTGCCCATGGTCATCGACATGGGCGTGTCCAGCATTGGTCACTAAGTTCGACATGGTTTAAGCCTGTTCCAACGAGGTTTCTACACGGTTGGCCGGGATTTTCTTCTCGGCTACCAGGCGAGCGTGTTGCTCGGCTTCGATGCGTTCGATCGTTTCGACCGGCACCATGTAGCCTTGATCGTCACGCGCTGCGTGAACGATGAAGTAACCGATGGTGCCTACCAGGCCCACGATTGCCAGCCACCAGATGTGCCAGATCATCGCGAAACCGAACACCGTCAACAGCGCACCCATCACCACGCCGGTGGCGGTGTTGTTTGGCATGTGGATCGGCTCGTAATGCTTCGGTTGCTGGTACGCAGTACCGTCTTCCTTGGCTTCGGTGAACGCATCGATCGTGTTCGCAGTAGGGATCACAGCGAAGTTGTAGAATGGCGGTGGCGACGAGGTCGACCATTCCAGGGTGTGGCCATTCCATGGGTCGCCCGACTCGCACATGTTCTGCTTGCGATCACGCACGCTGACGTACAGTTGAATCAGCTGGCAGGCGATACCCGCAGCGATCATCAGTGCGCCGAACATGGCAACGTACAGGTACGGTACCCACTCAGGGTTGGTAGTGGCGTTCAGACGACGGGTCATGCCCATGAAGCCCAGTGCATAGAGCGGCATGAACGCGACGAAGAAGCCCGAGATCCACAGCCAGAATGCAGCCTTGCCCCAGCCTTCGTGCAGCTTGAAGCCGAACGCTTTCGGGAAGTAGAAGCTGAAACCAGCGATGTAACCGAATACCGCACCGCCGATGATCACGTTGTGGAAGTGAGCAATCACGAACAGGCTGTTGTGCAACACGAAGTCAGCACCCGGAATGGCCAGCAGTACGCCGGTCATGCCGCCGATAGCGAAGGTCACCATAAAGCCCAGGGTCCACAGAACCTGGCTGGTGACACGCAAACGGCCGTGGTAGATGGTGAATAGCCAGTTGAATAGCTTCACCCCCGTCGGGATCGAAATCAGCATCGTCGCCAGGCCGAAGAAGGCGTTGACGCTTGCCCCCGAGCCCATGGTGAAGAAGTGGTGCAGCCAAACCATGAAGCCCAGTACCGAGATCGCGCCGGAAGCGTAGACCATCGAGTGGTGACCAAACAGGCGCTTGCCGGTAAAGGTCGAGATCACTTCAGAGAAGATACCGAACGCTGGCAGGATCAGGATGTACACCTCAGGGTGACCCCATGCCCAGAACAGGTTCACGTACATCATTGGATTGCCACCAAGTTCATTGGTGAAAATGTGGAAATCCAGGTAACGGTCAAGCGACAGCAGCGCCATGGTAGCGGCCAGGATCGGGAACGAAGCCACGATCAGGACGTTGGCCCAGGTGCAGGTCCAGGTGAAGATCGGCATGTCCATCAGTTTCATGCCAGGGGCGCGCATCTTCAAGACGGTGGCCAGGAAGTTGACCCCCGTCAGTGTCGTCCCGAGTCCTGATAACTGTAGCGCCCAGATGTAGTAGTCCACACCCACGCCAGGGCTGTACTGAATGCCCGACAACGGCGGGTACGCCACCCAGCCGGTCTTGGCGAATTCGCCGACGCCCAGCGACAGGTTGATCAGTACAACGCCCGATACCAGCAGCCAGAAGCTCAGGGAGTTCAGGAACGGGTAGGCAACGTCACGCGCACCAATCTGCAGCGGCAAGGCGAGGTTCATCAGGCCGGTGAAGAAAGGCATCGCCATGAAGATGATCATGATCACACCGTGAGCGGTGAAGATCTGGTCATAGTGTTCAGGCGGCAGGTAGCCAGGCGAACCCTCGGTGGCCATGGCCAACTGGGTACGCATCATGATGGCGTCGGCAAAACCACGCAGCAGCATGACCATGGCCACGATGACGTACATGACACCGATTTTCTTGTGGTCAACCGAAGTCAGCCACTCGGTCCACAGGTAGGTCCACTTCTTGAAGTAAGTGATACCTGCAAACAGTGCCAGACCACCCAGCGCGATCATGGCGATGGTCACCATCACGATCGGCTCGTGGAACGGGACCGCATCCCAACTTAATTTACCAAACATCGTTTACTCCTCTGCCCCAGCAGTTGAATGCGAGCCTGTGTCAGAACCTTCAACCGCAGCCACTTCTTTCTTCTCGTGCTTGACCGGCTTGCCTGGTTTCATACCTTCGTACTTGTCGACGATTTTCTGAAACAGGTTCGGCGTGAACGCGGAGTACAGCGCAACAGGGTTGTTTTGGCTTGGTTTGGCAAGGGCGTCGTATTCAGCTTGATCAAGCTGTTTAGGTGCGGCCTTGACTTCGGCTACCCAGGCGTCGAAATCTTCCTGGCTCGTCGAGATCGCTTTGAATTTCATGCCGGTGAAGCCAGCGCCGCTGTAGTTAGCGGAGATGCCTTCCATTTCAGCTTTCTGGTTGGCGATCAGGTGCAGGCGGGTCTGCATGCCTGCCATCGCGTAGATCTGGCCGCCCAGCGCAGGGATGAAGAACGAGTTCATCACGGCGTCGGAGGTGATCCTGAAGTTAAGCGGAGTGTGCTCCGGGAACCGGATCTGGTTCACAGTGGCGATACCCAGGTCCGGGTAGATGAACAGCCACTTCCAGTCCAGCGCAACCACTTGGATGTTGATCGGCTTGACGTCCGATTCCAGCTCGCGGTACGGGTCCAGCGCGTGGGTGGACTTGTAGGTCACATAACCCAGGGCAACGATGATGAGGATCGGCACAAGCCAAACTGCGACTTCGATCTTGGTGGAGTGCGACCACTTCGGCGCGTACGTAGCGCTGGTGTTCGACGCACGGTATTTCCAGGCGAAGGCGAAGGTCATGATGATCACAGGGACCACGACCAGCAGCATCAGCAGGGTGGCGGTGATGATCAGGTTTCGTTCATCCAGACCGACCTGTCCTTTTGGGTCGAGCAAGGTCCACTTGCAGCCTCCCAGCATTAACATCATGCCAAGCAGCGGCAAAAAGCCTAGTAATCGGGGGTACCTGTTTTTACTCATCTCACGACCTCTAAAGCAGCTTGCGCAATGCAGTTGGGTTTTGATCGCCAACACTTCACCCTGCCAAGGGTTGGCATTTCTCTTCGATTGAATAAGAGCCTGCCCGGCACGCCATGACGGGGCGTTTCACGGACCTGCGGTGAGTTCTTATTCGATTTCGTGGCTAAAGGCCTTGTTACAGACCAATTCCATTTGGTGCGGATAGTTGAAAGGCTGCCGGAAACTGGGGTCGCACAGAGCGATCCGTCTGCCCCTCGACCACTCCGATGCTCAAATACTGAACAGCATCGGACTTCCACTGCGGGCGATTGTAGTTAGCTAGCGATGTATAAACCATGTCTTATAAAGAAATAATTTTTATCGATTCCAGCAACAATCCTTCACCAATCCTGCAAAGATTCAGGATCTTATCGTGTTCGATTCTCAACAAAAACCACAAAAATTGCCGTGTTATTGCGCAGGCCACACCCTCCCCTGCACCGTGTAGGGGCACGCAAACACGAAGAAAGTCCCCATAAAACAAGGCATTCGGACATCACCAAATGGCGCGGGCCGGGTTGCATTTGTGGCAGCGTTCAAACGACGAACTGACAGCACAATTTACCCGCCGGGCGCAAATTTATGCGGCGTTTCTACGCGTCAGGAGCCTACCGCGACAGGCTCCGTGTGACAACATGTCGCATGCTGCGCGCCACAGACATTACCGCTTGTCACAGCCCTTTCACACATCCCTGAGCACAAAAAACGCCCCGCCCTTCCTTAAAGGAGGGTCGAGGCGCTTAGGTGAATCGGTTCAGGCCCGGCGTTGGCGATTGCGGTAAATGCACAGTGGCACCAGGATCACCGTCAGCACGAACGCCACCAGCGCCCATTGCGCCAGCGACAGGCCGAGCACCGGCGGGTATGGCGTGCTGCAAAAGCCGTCAACCTGAAAGCCCAGCGGGAACACTTTGGCCAGCGGCAGCTCATCAACGATAGGCTGCAGCACGTCGACGCCGCAGCTCACTTCGGGGAAGAACTGCGTGTACACATGATGGCCGGCCACCGCCACGCCACCCAGAGCGCTGACCACCACCAGCCCTTCAAACAGGGTGACCGCGCCTTTGCTGCGCATCGCGGCGCCGATGAATGCAAACACCGCGATCAACAGCAACGCATAGCGTTGCAGGATACACAGCGGGCACGGCGCCTCGCCCAACACCACTTGCATGTACAGCGCGCCGCCAATCAGCGCCAGGCAGATGATGCCCAGCAACACTAGAAAGCGTCGCTCCCTGCCTAAACGCAATTCGTCACTCATCCCCGTTTCCCTTTGCCTGATTATGGTTGTGCCTGATGGCCGCAAGTTTACACACAGAGTGTGGTTAAAACAGAGAGGGGTTAACGGGGGATTAATCAGCGCGAATAGCCAAGCCACTCTCTCAAGCAGAATGCAGTCAACTGTGGGCGCGGGCTTGCTCGCGATAGCGGTGTGTCAGCTAAGTATTTCTCAACTGACACACCTACAAAAAGCACACTGTTAAGCGCGTTACTCCAGCGCCGCAGCCGGGCCAAAAAACTCATAGCGGCTTTGCTGCTCCGGCACACCCAACGCCTTCAGGTGCCGCTTGACCGCCGCCATGAAGCCTTTAGGGCCAAGAAAGTAAGCATCCAGATCACGCTGCTCGGGCAACCACGCCGCCAGTTGCGCCTGGCTCAGCATGCCCACCCTGTGCGGCGCCGGGCGTGTGCCATCCTCTTCGGCATAGCAGTAAAAGCGTTTCAGTTGCGGGTGCATGGCCGCCAAGCCATCGACCCACTCGCGGAACGCATGCACCGAGCCGTTACGCGCACAGTGGATAAAGTGCACCGGCCGCTCAGTCGCCAACGCCGCTTCGAGCATTGGTAATGTCGGCGTAATACCCACCCCGCCGCTGATCAGCACCAACGGTTTATCGCTGGCGGCCAGGATGAACTCACCCGACGGCGGGAACAGGTCGATTGTCGCGCCCACATGCACTTGGTCATGCAGGTAGTTGGACACCCGCCCGCCGGGCTCGCGCTTGACGCTGATACGGTAAAAGCGCCCATCGCTCAGCGCCGACAGGGAATAATTGCGGCGCACTTCTTCGCCATCAAGCAGCAGCTTCATGCCGATGTATTGGCCCGGAGCGGCGGCCAGGATCGGCCCGTTATCTGCGGCGGCGAAATACAACGAGGTGATTTCAGCGCTCTCCTCCACGCGTTTGACCAGCACAAACGGCCGCGCACCGCGCCAGCCACCCGGCGCCTGGGCTTTTTGATCGTAGATGGCGGCTTCGGCGCCTATCAGGATGTCGGCCAACTGGCCGTACGCCGCGCCCCAGGCACTCATGACCGCAGGCGTGGCGATCTCGCTGCCCAGCACTTCGCAGATGGCGCGCAGCAGGCAGGCGCCGACAATCGGGTAATGCTCCGGCAAAATCTGCAAGGCCACGTGCTTGTTGATGATCTTGGCAACGAGGTCACCCAACGCGTCCAACTGATCGATATGCCGCGCGTACATCAACACGCCGTTGGCCAGGGCGCGGGGTTGGTCGCCGCTGGCCTGATGGGCCTGGTTGAACAGCGGGCGAACGCTCGGGTGCTCCGCGAGCAGCATGCGGTAAAAATGCGTGATCAGCGCTTCGCCGCCACTTTCGAGCAGCGGCACAGTGGATTGAATGATGGCACGGTCTTGGGCACTAAGCATGGCAGACTCCTGAGTCTTCTAACTGAATGCCTTTGCTTAGTCAGTATGTGTGCCAACAAATAAAACTATATTATTCAATAAGTTAAATTCAATGTAGTCAATATGACTTCTAGCACTTTATAGTCATACGGACTACAAGGAGTCATTATGACTGCACAATCGCTGCTCACTACCCTGCTGCCGCTGGTCGCAGACCTGTCTCGCGAGCTGCCCGAAGGCGAGCGTTACCGCCGCCTGCTGCACGCGCTGCGCGCCCTGCTGCCGTGCGACGCCGCCGCGTTGTTGCGGCTCGACGGTGAGTGGTTGGTGCCGTTGGCCGTTGATGGTCTGAGTACCGACACCCTCGGTCGGCGCTTTAAGGTCAGCGAACACCCGCGTTTCGCCGTGCTGCTGAGCAGCCCCGGCCCTACCCGTTTTGACAGCGACAGCGAACTGCCCGACCCCTACGACGGTTTGATCGATGGCCTGCACGGCCACCTGCCAGTGCATGACTGCATGGGCTGCCCGCTGTTTATCGAGGATACGCCGTGGGGCCTGTTGACCCTGGACGCGTTGGACACTGAACGTTTCGAGCGCGTCGAGCTGGAAGCGCTGCAAGCCTTCGCCAGCCTCGCTGCGGCCACGGTCAACGTCGCCGAACGTATCGAGCGCTTGGCACTGCGTGCCGAAGACGCGCACCAGCGCGCCGAAATCTACCGCCAGGCCAGCGGCCAACAGCACAAAGAAATGATCGGCCAGAGCAAGACTCACAAGCGCCTGGTCGAAGAAATCAAGCTGGTGGGCGGCAGCGACCTGACCGTGCTGATCACCGGCGAAACCGGGGTGGGCAAGGAGCTGGTCGCTCAAGCCCTGCACGCCGCCTCCGCGCGTGCGGAAAAACCGCTGATCAGCCTCAACTGCGCCGCACTCCCCGAGACGTTGGTGGAAAGCGAGCTGTTCGGCCACGTGCGCGGCGCCTTTACCGGCGCGCTGAACGAGCGCCGGGGCAAGTTCGAGCTGGCGAATGGCGGCACGTTGTTTTTGGACGAAGTGGGCGAGTTGTCGCTGAGCGTGCAAGCCAAGCTGCTGCGCGTGCTGCAAAGCGGTCAGTTACAGCGCCTGGGCTCGGACAAAGAGCATCAGGTGGACGTGCGCCTGATCGCCGCCACCAACCGCGACCTCGCCGAAGAGGTGCGCAACGGCCATTACCGTGCAGACTTCTACCACCGCCTGAGCGTGTACCCGCTGCACGTGCCGGCGCTGCGCGAGCGCGGACGCGATGTGCTGTTGCTGGCGGGTTTTTTCCTGGAGCAGAACCGCTCGCGCATGGGCTTGGGCGGCCTGCGCCTGACCAGCGATGCCCAATCGGCATTGCTGGCCTACAACTGGCCGGGCAATGTGCGCGAGCTGGAACATTTGATCGGGCGCAGCGCGCTCAAAGCGCTGGGTAGCTGTCGCGAGCGCCCGAACATTCTGAGCTTGAGCGCGCAGGACCTCGACTTGCCCTGCGTCAGCGCGCCGCCGGTGCCCGAGGCACAGGCGGATGCCGCCGCCGTCACCGTCACCGGCGACCTGCGCCAGGCCACCGAACACTACCAACGCCAGGTCATCAGCACGTGCCTGCAACGCCACCAACACAACTGGGCCAGCGCCGCCCGCGAACTCGGCCTCGACCGCGCCAACCTGGGCCGCATGGCCAAACGGCTGGGCCTCAAATAACCCTCCCCCATTAGAACGATCAGGCAGAAGGGCATCGCAGGCTAGCCAGCGCGCGCGCGTTAGATGGCCTTGGCCTGAAGCGTCGGGCTCGCAGGCTTGGGCTTGCGAAACACCAACACATTCCCCAGCATCACCAGCACCAACCCCGCCAAGGCCGGCGCGGTCCACTGGTACCCCTCGGCAAACGCCGACACATTCAACGCCACCACCGGGAACAGCACCGTGCAATACGCCGCGCGCTCCGGCCCCATGCGGCCGACCAAGGTGAGGTAAGCGGTAAAACCAATCACCGACCCCGGGATCACCAAATACCAAAGCGCCCCGACGTAGCGCGCACTCCAGTCCATGTCGAAGGGTATACCGCGCACCCCACAATAGGTCGCCAGCATCGCCGCGCCGTACGCCATGCCCCACGCGTTGGTGGTCAACGGCCTGAGCCCGGCCTTCTGTTGCAAGCTGGAGAGCATATTGCCCGCCGAAAAACACATCGTCCCCAACAACGCCAAGCCCAGCCCCAGCAGGGTCTGCGGGCTGGCGGTGTGCCCCGCCAGCTCGGGCCAGAACAACAAGCCCAAGCCCATCAACCCAAGGCCGCCGCCCAGCAACACATTGCGCGCGACCCGCTGGCCGAAAAACACCCGCGCATTGAGGGCGTTCCACAGGGTGGCCGTGGAAAACACCACCGCCACCAAACCGCTGGGAATCCATTGGCTGGCGGTCAGAAAGCACATGAAGTTGACGCAAAACAGGCACAAGCCTTGCGCCAGGCAGATCAAGTGCCCGCGCCGGTTCATCACCTGCAACTTGCGGCTAAGCAGCAATACGACAAACAACACCAGCGCCGCCAAGCCGAAGCGATAGACGATCGACACGGGAATCGCCACGACGCCCAGTTGCCATTTAAGCGCGATCCAGGTGGTGCCCCAGATCAGCACGGTGAGTAAATACAGGGAAAGGTTCATGGCAGGCTCCGGTGGTTGAGCCACAGTGTTGCTCGGCAACCCGCCGGCGCTCTTGCATATTCTTGCGCTTTTGTTGCGCGGCGGGCTCACAGCCCGCGCGCTGCGGAGTACGATGCAAGGCGTCAAAGAGTACACACCATGCCTGATCTGGAATCGCTGCACGTGTTTCAAGCGCTTAACCGCTCGCCCAACGCACGCCTTGAAGCCTGCGCCGAGCTCGGTGACGGCGTGTCTGCGGCGGTGTGGAGCAACCATCACGATGCACAGGATTACCAGGCGCCCAGCCACCATACGTTGTCGTGCTACATCGGCGGCGGCACCGGCACCTTCCGCCGCGACCAGCCGGGCACCAAAGGCGGCCCCGACAAACTGTGCATTTTGCCCGCCGAGCACCAGTCAGCCTGGGTGATCAACGGAGAGATTCGCCTGGCCCATGTGTATTTCAGCCCCGAGCAATTTGCCCTCGGTTGCGTCACCCTGCTCGACCGTGAGCCGCGTGAACTGCAATTGCGCGAAAGCACCTTTCTTGAAGATGCACACCAGGCCCGGCGCTTTCACCAGTTGATCGCCCTCAACTGGCACGAGCCCGCCGAGCGCTTGCTGACCAGCAGCCTGGCGCATGAAATGCTCAGCCACACATTGCTCAGCCAAGTCGGCGCGCGCGACGGGCTGCGCTTGAAAGGCGGGTTGGCGGCGCACCAACGGCGGCTGTTGGTGGACTACATCGACCACCACCTGCAAGACCCGATCAGCCTGAGCCAATTGGCCGCGATGTGTACGCTGTCGGAATACCATTTTGCGCGGATGTTCCGCCAAAGCTTCGGCCTGCCGCCGCATCAATACCTGTTGGCGCGGCGCTTGGCCCATGCGCAAAGCCTGCTGCGCAGCGGCGCTCTGGCGCTGGGTGAAATAGCCTGGCTGTGCGGTTTCGCCAGCGCCAGCCACTTCAGCCAACGCTTTCGCCAGGCCATGGGCGCCACGCCTGGCGAATACCGCCAGGCGTTCTGCACCGCCTGAACCTTCACGCCATCAAGCCCAAAGTCTTCGCCTTGGCCACCGCTTGTGTACGCCGCTCCACGCCGAGCTTGCTGTGGATGCGCCGCGCGTGGGTCTTGACGGTGTGCAGGGAGATAAACAGCCGATTGGCGATTTCCAGGTTGGAGTTGCCGAGGGCGATCAATTGCAGCACTTCCAGCTCACGTTGGCTCAGCGGGTTTTGCAGCGCAGCGCTGGGTGCCGCCTGCGCCTCCAGGCCCAGCTCACTCAATAACCCTGGCGAGCGCAAACGCAGCTCGCGAATCGCCTGCTGCACCTGGCAACGCCCGGCCAATGCCAACCCGGCTTGCAGGGCGCGACGGGCCAGGGCCGCATCGCCGAGTTGCCAGGCCACCTCGCCCAACACCAAGTGCAGCTCGGTCTCCAGGCACAGCATGCCGCGCTGTTGCGTGGTGGTGAGCAAGGCATTCAAGCGCGCCACAGGTTGATCGGCGCAGCCCAGTTTTACTTCGGCCAGCACCAACAAATATTCGAGCCGCGGGATCAGTTCCAGCGTGGCCGGCGGCGCCTGTCGGGCCTGTGGCCCACGAAAGTGACGCAGCACTCGGCGCACCGCTGCCACGGTCAACTCGGCGCGACCTTGTTGCAGCCAGAAGTGCCCGCTGACCAATAGCAGCACCGCGCGATACACCGTGTCAGGCACCTGCCGTTGTTGCATCAGGCGCTCGGCCTCACGCAGTTGGACAAAGGCTTGGGCGTAATCGCCGTGGTTCGCGGCGAGCAACGCCAGGCCGAGAAACCCGTACAGCACGCGCTTGTCCTGGCTGTGCAGGCACAGCTTCAACCCGGCCTCGAAACACTCGGTGGCCAGGCTGTCGTGGCCTTGGCGCAGCGCCAAATGCCCGCGCCGCAAAGCGATTCGGCCTTCCAATGGCTGCGCCTTGAGCCGCTGCCGAGCCAGCATCGCCTGTACGTTTTCCAGCAGGCTCTGCGCCCGATACGGCACGCCGCGCTGCTCCAGCAATTGCGCGTGGTCCAGCTCCAGCAACGCCTCCAGCACCAGCGAGCCCTGCGCGCGGGCCAGGCACAAGGCTTCGCGGTTCAAGCCTTGCGCCACGTTTAACTCACCGCGCAGCAAGGCTTGCTGGGTCAGGCCCGAAAGGCACATCAGCGCGAGGTCCAGGCGCTGTCGGGCAAGGCTTGCAACGCTTCCAGAAAATGCTCGCGGGAGCGCTCGGCATCGCCGCCCAAATGCAGCAACCAGCCCCATTGCGCTTGCCAGCGGGCCAACAGATAGCGCTGTTGCGCCGCCGTCGGTTGCGGCGCGAACCGCGCGAGTTGGTGGATGCACGCTACCGCCTGGTCGAACCGCCCGGCAAACAATAATGCGGCCGTCAACAGCCCCACAAGTTGCGCCGAGCCGAGCATCAGCTCATCGCCATGTTGCTCATGCAGGCGCAACAGCAGCACCACGTTTTGCTCGCGGAACAGGTCTTCAAAACTGAAATGCTGTAACAGGCTGACCGCCACTTCATAGGCTTCGGCCAACAGCGCCTGTTCGAAGGCGGCTTGCCAGTCTTGTTGGCGGGTGAACCATTGGCACGCACGCCGGTGCCAGGCGCGTTTGGCCGGCCAGGGCGCATCGCGGATCAATTGCGTCAAGGGCGGGAACACCTGCAGCCAATCGGCGCTGTCGTCCCAGGCTTGGATAAACGCACCCAGCGCCTGCAAATCGCGCAGGTACTGATCGCCGTCGCCCGAACCGAACAGGTGCTCGCACAAGCCCGCATTGAATCGCGGCAAAAGCGCCAACACCCGCCAGGCTTCGTCCAGCTCGACCGGCAAGCTGTGCAGCAACTCATGTTGCAGATAGTCGAGCAGGGTTTTTTCGGGGTGCCCGTCACCGAGCAAGGCGATGCGTACGCCGGCGCACCAACCGGCGCTGAACTGCATCACGCTGTCGACGCTGTGGCCGGGGCCGAGCAGTTGCTGGATCTCCGCACGGCTGAAGAGCAAGTCAGTGCATTCCAATAGCTCGTCGTCGAGCAACAGCCGGGGCCAGTTGCACACCGGGCGCCGCCGCGCACCCAGCCACCACGTCAGCGAGGGGCTGCTGGCGGTGAGCAAGCGGTCGAGCAAGGCGTCCAGCGCGGGCGCGGGCAAGCGACAGAAATCATCGAAAAATAGCCATGCAGGGTTTTGCCAACGGCTGAGGTCGAGCAGCAAGGTCGCTTCGTCGACAAACGCCAGGCCGAGGTTTTGTGCGAGCCGCGAGCAGAAATCGAGAGGGCTGAGCACGCTGCCGTTGAGCGGCAGCCAATACACCTGGCAGCCCGTCGGGGCCTGCAATGCACACTCGGCGAGCAGCGCGCTCTTGCCACTGCCGCCCGGCGCGCAGAGCAATTTCACGCGTGCCTGCGCCGCGAGCAAAGGCCCGGCAAGGCGCGGGCGCAATAGATGATGGGCAGACAGCCGTGGCATGAATCCAGGACGGTCCAGGCAGCGTGTCATGGCGGTCATTGCTGCATCCTGCTTTTTTATTGTTATGCAACCTGCCGCCTACCCTAGCCCTGTGGTCGGCGGTTGTTGAAGAAGTATTCAGCGGGTTGATTAATGACCATTACCTTAATTGTGCCGAGCGGGCTCAGCACACCTTACCCGTCCCCCTAAAGGATCAGCGAACGCCCTCTGCGCGCAACGCTGCCGGGGTGTAGTCGGCCGCCTTGGCCGCGAAGCCGAACACGAAGCTGCTCTTCTCTTCGTTCTTCATGCCGAGTGCGATGTAGCGGCCGGCGATGATGTCGTACAGGGTTTCCACGGTGTAGGCCGGCACTTGGTGGTCATAGTAGAACTGTGCATGGCCCTCGGCGATACGCCACAGTTGGCCACGGCCGTCGTAGTGGTCCACCAGCGCGACCTGCCAACTGTCTTCGTCGATGTACATGTGGCGCTTGGCGTAGATGTGCCGCTCGCTCGGCTTGACGGTGCCGACCACTTCCCACACCCGGTGCAGCTCATAGCGGGTCAGGTCCTGGTTGATATGCCCAGCCTTGATGATCTCGTCGTACTTGAGGCGCGGCGAATCCAGCTTGTAACTGTTGTAGGGAATGTACATCTCCTTCTTGCCGACCAGCTTCCAGTCGTAACGGTCGGGCGCACCGGAAAACATGTCGAAGTTATCCGTGGTGCGCAGGCCATCGGAGGCCGTACCGGGGCCGTCATACGAGACTTGCGGCGCACGGCGCACGCGGCGCTGGCCGGCGTTGTAGATCCACGCCAGGCGCGGTTCCTTCACTTGGTCGAGCGTTTCGTGCACCAGCAGCACGTTGCCCGCCAAGCGCGCCGGAGCGGTGACCGACTGCTTGAAAAAACTCAGCACGTTGGCCGCCTTGGCCGGGTCGATGTCGGCGATGGCTTGCGGCACCGCGACTTCTTCCTCGAAGCGAATCGAGGTGTAGCTGCCGTTGGTTTGCGGGGTGGCCTGGGTGATGATGCGGCGCAGGTTGCCGCCGTGGTAACGGGTGATATGGTTCCACAGCACCTCCACGCCGTTCTTCGGAATCGGGAACGCGTAGTAGCGGTTGCCGGTGAAATTTTCCAGGCCGTTGCCGTCGTTGATCGCGTGCACGTTCAGCGCACTGCGCTTGATCGACTCATAAATATCCGGCGGCAGGTTGACCGTGCGGTGGCTTGGGTACACCGGGATCTTGTAGGTCTCGGGGTAGCGCTTGAACATCGCCACTTGGCCGTCGGAGAGTTTGTCTTTGTACGTGTCCACCGTGGCGGCGGTAATCACGAACAGCGGCTTTTCGTTGGCAAACGGGTCAGCGAGGAAGCCTTTGCTGTCGACCGCGCCAGCGTTTTTAGGGAGGCCGCCGGTCCAGGCCGGAATCGAGCCATCGGCATTGCCGGCTTTTTCGGAGCCCATCGGCGTGAGGCTGGTGCCGAGCTTGGCAGCTTCTTCGGGCGGGACCGCCGCCAGCACACTGGTCGCCAGCAAACTCAGGGCCATCACTGCAATTATCTTGTGCATAGGTACTTATCCTTGCTTAAACCCAATCAGAAGTTCACGCCGACGCTGAGGGCGATAAAGTCGCGGTCGGTGAGGGTGTTGTAGTCGCCGCCAAAAAAGTCGGTGTAGCTCAGGCTGGCGGTGTAGGTGTTGCGGTAGTCCGCGTCCACGCCGAGGCTGACCGCCTTGGCACCTTCGTTGAACAAACCGTTGGGGCCATAGCCGCTGACGTCTTGGGACCAAGACACGTTGGGCTTGAGGTTCACCCCGGCGAACACGTTGTTGTAGTCGAGGATCGCGCGGGCGCGATAACCCCACGAATTGGCTGTGACAAAACCGTCGGTATCACCCTGAAAGCCGTAGGCGCCGAACACCGAATCGCGGCCGTAGCGCAGTTTGTTTTTGGCTTCCAGGCCGCCGACGTGCAGAAAGGCCGCCTCGCCCACCAGCGTCAGGCGTTCAGCGCCCAGCACCTGGTCGAAGAACTGGGTCATGGTGCTTTGGATCTGGGTGATTGCTTTACGCCGATAGCCGGCGTTATCGGCACCAAACGAACTGCGGATCGGCGAGGCGGTGTTCCCCGCAATCGGGTTGACCAGCGCCAGCGTCAGGTCGGTGGTGTTGAGTTGCACCGGCGCATTCGGCCGGTAGCTGATCTCGCCGGTCCACGCCGTGCCCGTCGGCAAGGTGGTGGAGAAGCTGGCACCGTACAGGCGAATGTCTTCCGGGTAATCGAGGTAATACTGGCCACGGCCGAGCATCGTGCTTTGGGCCAGGCCCGCCCCGCTGCCAGGCGCGATGGCATTGGCGGTGGCGGCGATCCGCCCGATGGTGGCCAGGTTGGTGTTGGCGGTAATCGTGCCCACGGTGGGCGTACGGCTGTGGTAATTCATGAAGTACAGGCCGTACTCGGTGTCATCGCCGAGCCAGCGCAACGCCGCGCCAAACTGGCCACTGTCGCGCGCATCACGGTCCTTGGCGCGCTGCACCACCACGCCTTCACGCGTGACCTGAAAGCCCTGGCCGAAGGCGGCCGCCACCGGTTGCAACGGTGCAATCGCCGGGCTGCCGACGGTGTAGTTGCCATTGCAACCGTGGGCCGCCACGTCGCCACCAAAGAATGTGCCGCAGTTATCCAGTACGGTGTTTTCCCAGTTCAACTGGTAAAAACCTTCCACCGACAACTGGTTGGTCAGGCTTTGGGAAGCGAACAGCATGTTGACCGGGATCAGGCCTTCCTTGATCTCGGCGCCCGGACGGCGGAAGGCCGAGACGTCGATGGGGTTGATGCTGTTGATCGAGTTACCGATAAACGTACTCTCGCCCCAACTCACCACCTGCTTGCCGACGCGCACGTTGCCCGGCAGGTCGCCAATCGAATAGTTGTGATAGAAGAACGCATCGAGCAATTCGTAGCCGGAAGAGCGGGCGCCCTCGTCGCGATGGTGATTGCTGATCTGCTTGAATTCGCGGTCTTCGTCCTGCAGCTCAAAGTCGTACCAGTACTTGCCGCGCACAAACACGCCGCTGTCGCCGTACTTGAGCTCCAGGTCGTGAATACCCTTGAAGATCTTGGAGAAGGTCTCGCCCTTTTTGAAGTTGAGTCGCCCGTCATCCCCGGTGGTTGCCTGCCCCGTGCCGCCGTTGGGTGTGCCCACAAGTTTTTTGTCGGCGTCGCGCATGCCCCAGCTGGCACCCACTGACAGCGAGGAATCGAATTGCCCTTCGATTTCGCCAATGTTGAACGAAACAGCCTGTGCCTGGGCACAGCATCCCAACGCAACCGCAGCGGCAAGCGCCTGTGGCGTGAAGATGGCGCGCATTGTTGTTTTTGTCATGCGTCTTCCCCGGTGAGTGACAGAAGGCTCCACCGTACTGCCGCCGATCAAGAGCGATAAGCGCACCAAAGGAGTATTCGTGTTGTCGCTCGAAAGGATTAGCCCGCCCGCAGGCCGGGGTTCGCGCAGGGCCATGGATTGGGTAGATAGCGGGTTATCAAGTGGATGGATAAACCTCAATTAAGCTGCAAGCTTTAAGCGGTGAGCTGCAAGGGGTGTTGAGGTGGGCTGGGATTATTGTTGCTGTTTTTGTAACAGTCCTTGTCGTGAACCGCTCTTACTCAATTTGTTACAGAAGATTATTCTTAGCGGGCTTTCAGGGCCAATGGCCCGCTTGCGTCACTGCAAGAAAAGTCTGATTCCAATGGATTGATCTGCTGTATCAATCTGTTAGCGCTGTTCACTGACGTTGATTTGTCGCTCCTTGATCCAACGTCTGACTTCGGCCGCTGCTTTTGCAGCGGCTTTTTTTATGCGCGCAAAAAAACGGGGCGCCTTCGCGCCCCGTATGATTGAACAATGTTCAAGCAATGATCAGCCGCTGAACCTCTGCAAGTTAGCCATCATCTCCTTCAAAGACTCGACCGTGTCCTTGGGATGCGCGGCGCCTTCGAAGTCGCAAATCTGCGCCCAATGCGCCGCCACGTCGTCGGCTGAAAACCCGGCCTGCGGGTCAAACCCCACGCCCAGGCTGCGCTCCCAGCGGGTCTTGCCGACCCAGCCGCCACCCACTTCAAACAGCCCCGACGTTTCCTGGCAGACCTGGCTGCCCAAGTACACCACCAGTGGGCTGATCAACTCCGGTTTGAGACGCTCGAACACCTGCGGTGGGATCAGGCCCTCGGTCATGCGCGTGCCGCCGGTGGGGGCGATGGCGTTGACCAAAATGTTGTGTTTGCGCCCCTCCAGCGCCAGGGTGCGGGTCAAGCCGTACAAACCCAGCTTGGCCATGCCGTAGTTGGCTTGGCCGAAGTTGCCGTAGATGCCCGACGTGGACGCGGTAAAAATCACGCGGCCATAACCTTGCTCGCGCAGATGCGGCCAGGCGGCGCGGGTAACTTTGTACGCGCCTTCGACATGCACCCGGTAAACCAGGTCCCAGTCGCTGTCGTCCATTTTGTGGAAGGTCTTGTCGCGCAGAATACCGGCGTTATTCACCACCACGTCGATGCGGCCGAATACGTCGAGCGCGTTCTGCACGATCTTGTCACCGTCGGTGACAGAGTCATGGTTGGCTTCGGCAATGCCGCCTGCCTCGCGTATTTCGGCGACCACCCGGTCAGCCGCCGACGCATTCGCGCCTTCGCCCTGAGCGGAACCCCCCAGGTCGTTGACCAGCACTTTGGCCCCGTGCCTGGCGAACAGCAGCGCATGGGCACGGCCCAACCCGCCGCCGGCACCGGTGACGATCACGACCTTATCCTTAAACTGCACTGACTCACTCATACCGAACTCCGCTGGCCACAATGGGAATGGCTTGAGTGTCAGACACGCAGCCTTTGGTCACAATAAAGACGGCCGAGGCTGAATGGTGCCCGATAAGGCAACGCGATGATGATGGTTACCGGGTGCGTGTCGCTCAGGAACAGGCGACACGCGGCGCTGGCTGACCAATGCGCTCGCGAAACGCCAGGTAATGCTTAAGCACCAGCACCGGCGCCTCGATGTGTGGGTAGTGGCCAATAGTGGGCAACGACACGCTGTCGGCACCGGGCACCAACTGGTGATAGCGCTCCAGCATATGGGCGCCGGAGATCGGGTCGACTGCGCCGTCGATCACCCGCAACGGCACCTCGTCACGTTGCATCGCCGTCACCCAGCGCTCACGCAGGCGTCGACGCTGAGGAATGTAGGCGATCAGTTTGTGCAGGATGCGTGGGCCATCATTGCAACTGATCAGGCTCCAAAAATCATCCAGCGCGCTTTCGCTGGGCGGCGTGTCGGGGCCGAAAATCTGCCTGAAACTGTTCGACAAGGCCGTGCGCCCATAGACGCGACCGATCATCCAGCCGAGCGGGCTGAGCAACAGTTTTTGCGCCAGCGCCGGCCGATGGGTTTCGGGGAACAGCCCGCCGTTGAGGAAGACACAGCTGGCCAACTTAAAACGCCCTTCGTAATGGCGGGCCAATAATTCTTGGGCAACACTGTCGCCGTAGTCATGGGCCAACACATGCACCGCCAGCTTTACGCGCAGGTGGTCGAGCAGCGCCTGTTGCAGGTCGGCCTGCTCCAACAGGCAGTATTCATGGTCCAGCGGCTTGGCCGATTCGCCAAACCCGAGCATGTCGCACGCGATCACCAGGTTGCGTTGCGCCAGCGGCTGCCACAGGTAATGCCAGTCCCAACTGGCGGTGGGAAAACCATGAATCAACAACAACGGTTCGCCCTGCCCGGCCACCCAGTAACGAATGGTGTGGCCACGAAAGACGAATTCCTGGCCACGTTTGCGCCAGACGCTAAGCGGAATTTCGGCGAGAGGCATCAGCTTTTATACTCAGGGTCTTGCGCGTCCAATTTACGCAACAGCGCCGGCCACGCCAGCGCCCCTCCCATACCTTGGGCACTCTGGGTGACAGCCGCCACCATCGCCTTGGCACCGGCCAGAATCTGCGGTTCGATGGTGATCAACTCTGCCCCACCGTTTTGCGCCAGCACCTGTATATCGCAAGCGCGCTGGAAGGTGAACATCATCAGGAAAGTGTCGGCAATGCTGCTACCGCAGGTCAGCAGGCCGTGGTTGTGCAGCATCAGGAAGTTGTTTTGGCCCAGGTCCGCCTGCAGGCGCGCCTTTTCTTCGGGGTTCAGTGCCACGCCTTCGTAGGCGTGATACGCCAGGCTCGCCAGCACAAACAGCGATTGCTGGCTGATCGGCAACACACCTTGCTTCTGCGCGGCAACCGCAACGCCGGCCGCCGTGTGGGTGTGCAGCACACAGACCACATCGTGGCGTACTTCATGAATGGCGCTGTGGATGGTGTAGCCCGCGGGGTTGATCTCGTAAGGGCTATGCATCAGCTTATTGCCGGCCTGGTCGACCTTGACCAGGCTCGACGCCGTGATTTCATGGAACATCAGCCCGTAAGGGTTGATCAGGAAGTCGTCAGTGCCCGGCACCTTGGCCGAAATATGCGTGAAAATCAGGTCATCCCAACCCTGCAGCGCCACCAGGCGATAGCAGGCGGCCAGGTCGACACGGGTTTGCCATTCGGCAGCGCTGACCTGCTCTTTGACAGTCTGTGAGGATTGAACGGGCGATAAGCTCACGGCAACGACCTCCTTGGCGGACTTTCTTATTGTTTTTTTGGGTGAAGGGCCAGTCTAGTAAGACGCCGCGATGCAAGTAGTTGCCTTCGCAGCCAGCTTAATGACCGAGCGAGTCAGCCTTAAGAATAGTACACGCCGCGTCAGCGCGGCGGCGCCAATAAAAGCGCGAAAAGCCGCGTGACACAGGCGGGCAGCGAACCTGTGGTCAACCGCGCAGTGCAGTCACCAGCTCGGCGAGCCATGGTTCGGCGTCCGTTTCCGGGGTGACACTTTCACTCGCGTCCAGGCGCAGCATCGGCAGCACTTCGCGCACGCCGAGTTCAACGAACAGCTCACGCAGTTGCTCGCCGCCAGCGCAAAAGGTATCGCCATAACTGGCGTCGCCGAGGCCGATCACCGCGCCGGGCAGGCCGCGCCAGGCAGCAGGCAGTTGGTCGCGAATGCTTGAATACAAGGGTTGCAGGTTGTCCGGCAGTTCGCCCATGCCGGTGGTCGAGGTCACCGCCAAAAAGGCCTGCGGGGCAAAGGCCTGCACGTCTGCCAGGCTGGCACGAGGGTTGTGCCAGGCGTCAAAACCAGCTGCATTGAGGATGTCGGCAGCGTGGCGGGCGACTTCTTCAGCCGTGCCGTAAACCGAGCCGGAAAGGATGGCGACTTTCATCAATCTGATCCTGTGGTTAAGCGAAAGCGTGGGATATTAGCAGTTGGCACAGATATTTCAGCGCGTGCCGTGCAACACTCAACCCGTGCCATACACTCCAAGTGCCAGAAACACGCCATGGACCGCTCTATGATTAACGCCCAACTGATGCAAATGGTCATCAATGCGTCCAACGACGGCATCGTCGTCGCCGAACGCGAAGGCCAGGACAAACCGCTGATATACGTTAACCCCGCGTTCGAACGCATGACCGGCTACACACTGGATGACATCCTGTATCAGGATTGCCGCTTCCTGCAGTCGGGTGACCGTGACCAACCTGGCTTGTTGGCCATTCGTGAAGCGCTGGAGCAAGGTCGTTCCTGCCGGGAAATAGTGCGCAACTACCGCAAGGACGGCACACACTTCTGGAACGAACTCTCGATTTCGACGGTGTACAACGACGCTGACAAGCAGACCTATTTCGTCGGCGTGCAAAAAGACGTCACCACACAGGTGAAAGCGCAGTTGCGCGTCGCGCAGTTGGAAGCGCAAGTGGCCGAGCTTAAAGCGCAGTTGGCGGCGCTCAAGTCGACAAGCGGTGATAACACGCTGTAAATAACCCAGTCGTTAGAGCAGTATTGGCGCTTTATTACTTAACCCTTGAGCAACATCATGCAACGCGACGCTTTACTGACGCAGGACGAAATGGAGTTTATCCAGGACATGGCGCATAACCCGCAGCTCAACCTGCGGGATACGTGGTCGAGCCTGACCGTCAACGGCGGTGCACAGATTCGCGATTTGCTCACCCGGTTGGCCGCTCATGACAACGTGACGATTCAGGCGCAGTTCGACAACCAGCAACTGACCTTCCCCTTGCACTTGGTGGAAGACGAGTTTCATGCGGTTCATCTGCGCTTGGGCGTGCCGAGCATTTTCGAAGACGGCCCGATGATCCGCCCCTGGCGCCTGGTGCTCGAAAAGCCGGTGGCACTGGAGAACGTGAAAAGCATCCCTGGCGCTTTGTGGGTGCATGAGGTGTCGTTCAAGGGCGTGCTGCTGGAGAACCGTGGCCGCGGCAAACCACCCAAAACCTTTTGCCTGCGGTTCAGCCCGTCCGGTTACGAACGCATTGCGTTGCGCGGCACGCTGGAGCGGGAAACCGCCCGGGGTTTATTCGCCTACCGCCTGAGCCAAAGTGATGCGGACGAAATAGCGCGCCTGCGCCAGTTCATCCTGCACCAGCACCGCCTGGTTCACCCACACTTACACGCCTGATTCAGCTGTCCAACCGGCCACTGATAAATTGCTGCAGACGGCGTTGCATCAAACGCCCTTCATTGCCCAGACAGCCGATGGAACTACCTGCCAGGCTGTCTTGCGCCAGGTCGCACGCATCGCCGGCCAGCAGCAAGGGGCAATCGAGCGTCAGCGCAAGGCGCTTGAGCCGCGCGGGTAAATCGCTGGTGGGCGAGCGGTTGGAAAACAGCACCAAGGCCTGTGGCCGCATTTTTTCGCAGACCAGCGTTAATTCATCGAACGGCTGACCGACGCCGATGATTTTCACCGCCAGCGCTTCTCCCGACATCAATAAGCCTGCCACCAATAACTCAAGCTCGCGGCACTCTGCATCAATCGCCGACAAAAGCACCCTGGGCACCGGCAGCTCGCAGGCCAACTGCAAGCGCTGCGCAGTGCGCGAACGCAGGAAGTTATCAAAGAACAGCCATTCACTGGCTTGACCAAACCGCCCTTGATGGCGCTGCAGTTGCTGCCACAGCGGCATGAAGATGTTTTGAAAAGCGACGTTGACAGGGTAAGCCGAGAAAATCCGGCCGTACATGCGGTCCAGTTCGCGGTCATCAAAATCACTGATTGCCAGGCGCATCTGTGCTTGCAGTTGGCCCCAATCATCTTGGGTATCCGCAGATTGCGCGGCGCCGTGTACCTCGTGCGATTCGTCACGCGCGAGAATCTTGCCGACCTTGCTCACGGCCACGCCGCGTTCGATCCACTCGAGAATGCGCTGCACGGTGTTGATATCGGTGCTCGAATACAACCGATGCCCGCTTTCGGTGCGCGTGGGCTGGATCAAACCGTAGCGTCGCTCCCACGCGCGCAAGGTAACCGGGTTTACCCCGGTGACTCTTGCGACTTCGCGAATCGGAAACAACCCCTCGGCGTCGGCGTCGTCGACCTGTGTGGTCTCGCGTTGAAGCTCAATGATTTCAGGCATCAGTGGGGGCAAACTGCCGGTTGAAGTTGAATCCCATTAACGCTGATTGAAGCGTCTGATTCAAGGGCTACGGCAATCCGTCCGAAGTCTCTGGCGTATTCAGGTAAAACAGGAATAATCCTTGCTTGCTGCTTTTGCGACAAAGAGCAACGTAGTGGCCTACCCGCCGCCACGTTTGTGCGCCGCCTACCCGGCTTAGCGCACCTGATTACTTGGAGATACACAATGTCTACCTCACCCGTTACCTTGATGGTTGCGCGCCGCGTGGCAAAAGGGCGCTATGAAGAACTGATGGCCTGGCTGCGCGAAGGCGAGCAACTGGCCACTGACTTCCCCGGTTACCTGGGTTCCGGCGTGCTGGCACCGCCGCCCAATGATGATGAATTCCAGATCATCTTCCGCTTCGCCGATGAAAAAACCCTGCATGCCTGGGAATTCTCCGCCTCACGCAGCACTTGGTTAAGCCGTGGCAGCGAGCTGTTCGCCGACCCGTCCGAGCACCGCGTCAGTGGCATTGATGGCTGGTTTGGCGCCGTGGGTGCACGACCCCCGCGCTGGAAGCAGGCAGTGGCCATTTGGCTGGCATTCTTCCCGGTGTCGCTGCTGTTCAACTTTGTGCTGGGGCCACTGCTCGGCGAGCTGGACCTGTTCACCCGCGTGCTGGTCAGTACCCTGGCGCTCACACCGTTGATGGTTTACGTGTTCATCCCGCTGTCGACGCACCTGCTGGCGAGCTGGCTGCACCCGACCGTAGCGCGCAAGGTCACCGAAGCCGCTGCGTGAGTACAGGGGCGGCCGCTCGCTGGTATAGTTTCAACCTGCCCGCGACGTGAGCCTCCCATGACTGCAACAGACGCCCCGATCCTGATCACCGGTGCCGGCCAGCGTGTCGGCCTGCATTGCGCCGAGCGCCTGCTGGACGAAGGCCATTCGGTGATTTTCAGCTACCGCAGCGAACGCGCCGGCGTGCACACGTTGCGCGAGCGCGGGGCGGTCGGGGTGTTTGCCGACTTCTCAAGTGAGGCCGGCATTCTTGCGTTCATCACAGCACTGAAAGCGCACACCCACAGCCTGCGCGCGATCATCCACAACGCCTCGGCCTGGGTCGCGGAAACCCCTGGCGACGAAAGCCGAGCTTTCGCCGACATGTTCAGCGTGCACATGCTTGCGCCTTACCTGATCAACCTGCATTGTTCACCCTTGCTGCAACGCTCTGCACCTGCCGACATCGTGCACATCAGCGATGACGTGGTGCGCAAGGGCAGCCGCCAGCACATTGCCTACTGCGCCACCAAGGCCGGGCTCGACAGCTTGACGTTATCGTTCGCCGCGCAATTTGCGCCGCAGATCAAGGTCAACGGTATCGCCCCGGCCATGGTGATGTTCAACGAAGGCGACGACGCGGCCTACCGCGCCAAGGTGCTGGCCAAATCCGCCGTGGGCATCGAGCCCGGGCCGGAGGTGATCTACCAGAGCGTGCGTTATCTGCTGGACAACCCCTATGTCACCGGAACCACCCTGACCGTCAACGGCGGGCGACATATCAAGTAAGCCGTTCGTGAGGATGTTGTATGACCTTGTCCCTGCCCCACCACTACCACGAGATACTCAAAGGACTGGGTGAAGACCCGGCACGCGAAGGCCTGCTCGACACCCCGAAGCGCGCCGCCAAGGCCATGCAGTACCTGTGTCACGGCTACGCGCAGAACCTGGACGAAATCGTCAACGGCGCGCTGTTCGCGTCCGACAATGACGAGATGGTGATCCTCAAAGACATCGAACTGTATTCGCTGTGCGAGCACCACCTGCTGCCCTTTATCGGCAAGGCCCATGTGGCCTATATTCCGACCGGCAAGGTACTCGGCCTGTCCAAGCTTGCGCGCATTGTCGACATGTTCGCGCGGCGCCTGCAGATTCAGGAAAACCTCACGCGGCAAATCGCCGACGCGATCCAGCAGGTCACTCAGGCCGCCGGCGTAGCGGTGGTCATCGAAGCCAGGCATATGTGCATGATGATGCGCGGCGTGGAAAAACAGAACTCAACCATGAACACCTCGGTGATGCTCGGCGCCTTCCGCGAATCGAACACCACGCGCATGGAGTTCCTGCAACTGATTGGACGGAGCAAGTAACAATGCCACAACTTCAACCAGGCATGGCGCGCATCCGGGTCAAGGACCTGTGCCTGCGCACCTTCATCGGCATCAACGAGGACGAGATCCTCAACAAGCAGGATGTGTTGATCAACCTGACCATTCTGTACGCCGCTCAGGAAGCCGTGCGCGACAATGATATTGATCACGCGCTGAACTACCGCACCATCACCAAGGCCATCATCGCCCACGTCGAAGGCAACCGCTTCGCCCTGCTTGAGCGCCTGACCCAGGAACTGCTGGACCTGGTGATGAGCAACGAATCGGTGCTGTACGCCGAAGTCGAAGTGGACAAACCGCACGCGCTACGCTTTGCCGAATCGGTGTCGATAACGCTCGCGGCGAGCCGCAACCAGCAAGTTTGAAGCTGCAAGCCGCTAGCTGCTAGCTGCTAGCTACAAGCTACAAGCTACAAGCTGACCCTATTTCAACTTGCAGCTTGAAGCTTGCCTGCTGAAAGCTGCCCCCCAAGAGACCTCTATGAACGATCAACAACGCCTGGAACTTGAAGCCGCCGCCTTCCGCCGCCTGGTAGCGCACCTGGACAGCCGCAAGGATGTACAGAATATCGATCTGATGAACCTCGCTGGCTTCTGCCGCAACTGTTTGTCCAAGTGGTACAAAGCCGAAGCCGACCAGCGCCACATCGAGCTGAGCCTGGATGACGCCCGCGAAGTGGTGTACGGCATGCCGTATGCGCAGTGGAAAGCCGAGTATCAAAAAGAAGCCAGCGCCGATCAACAGGCAGCTTTCGCCAAAGGAAAAACCCATGACTGACCTGAACACCCTGCGCGCCAGCCTCGACAGCGGCGAACACCTGTTTGCCGACACCCTGGCGTTTATTGCCGCAGGTTACGACTATCAGCCGCAAGCCTTCACCAACGGCGCGGTGGAAAACGCTGCCGGGCAGAACGAAGGTTCGTGCAAAACGTTGGGCCTGGCGTTGCTGGAAGGCTTGAGCGATCAGCAAGCGCTGCTCGCGTTTGGCGAGCATTACCGCTCGGTAGTGGCGACGCCTGAGGGCAGCGACCACGGCAACATTCGTGCTTTGATTGCACAGGGTTTGGCCGGTGTGAAGTTCACCGCGCAACCGCTGACGCGAAAGTCCTGAGTCAGCCCCACGTACAAAAAGTCTCGGCACCTGAGAGGGTGTTATCAAGCCATCCCTTTCAACCTGGTTTACAGCCTTGAACGCTGGGTAGCGCTGACGCGCTATCTGGCACATGGCGTGTGAGATTTAGCCCTCTATAACCGCTAAGTGCGGTAACCGCCCAATTCATGCAACGTGACTTCGGCGCAGGCTTACGAACGGTCGGACAGCCGTGTCGGAAGCGTCCTGCATCAGTTCTTTTGCCGCTTTGTTAGCGTGCCTGGCACTTAAGCGTGTTCAAGCAGAGGCCTGAGCATCGCCTGCCGCCCCGCTCTCGGATCAAGGATAAGCGCATGTACGCGCCGGCCAATACTGCGCACTTCGCGTTGGTGATTCCCACTGTTCGTAACGACTTCAAGGTGCTGGCGTTTCACGGCACCGAAGCCATCAGCAGCTTGTACGCGATCCAGGTTGAACTGGTCAGCGAGTACCCTGATTTCGATCTGGAGAGCCTGCTCAGTCAGCCGGCTTTTTTACAGTTTGGCCTGAACGGCGAAGGTATTCATGGGCGCATCGAAGATGTCTGCGTGGGTGAAGCCGGCAAGCGTCTGACCCATTATCACCTGACCTTGGTACCGGCTCTGTACTACTTGCAGTTCAGCCACAATCAACGGATTTTCCAACAGTTGACGGTGCCGCAAATTGTCAGCCAGGTACTCAACGGCCATGGCATTCAGGGCGACTCATACACCGTTCATGTCAGCGCCCGCCCCGCGCGCGAATACTGCACTCAATACCTGGAAAATGACTTCGAATTCGTTCAACGGTTGTGCAGTGAAGACGGGATTTCGTGGCACCACCAACACAGCCCGGATGGCCACCAGTTGGTCTTCACCGACAACCAGGCCTGCTTCCCTTTGCTGGGTGACACGCCGTATCAGCAAGGCACTGGCCTGGTGGCGGATCACCCGGTCGTCAGCGAGTTCTGCATGCGGTTCAGCACCCGCACCAGCAAGGCCACACGCCGGGGCTATGATTTCAAACGCCCGAGGTTGCTGCGTGAAAGCCAGTTCACTGCCGAGTTCAGCCCTGCGCTTGAAGACTACGGTTACCCGCATCTGATCGAGAATGAAAAACTCGGCAAGCAGCTCGCCCGACAAGCCCTGGAGCGACACCGCGCCGACTACCAGTTGGCCGAAGGCAAAAGCGACCAGCCAACCCTGCGCAGTGGTTACTTCTTTAACCTGACTGAGCATCCGCGTGCGCAGTGCAATGAGTTGTGGTTGTTGCTCAATGTGACCCACTCCGGCAAACAACCGCAGGTGCTTGAAGAAGCAATCAGCGATGAGGTTAAACCCGAAGACGGCTTTACCCAAGGTTACCGAAACAGCTTCAGTGCGATCCCGTGGGACATTTTCTACCGCCCGCCGCTGGTCTCGCGCACGTCGGTGTTGGTCAGCCAGACCGCCCGTGTCACGGGTCCTGAGGGACAGGAAATTTTCTGTGACGAGCACGGGCGGGTCAAGGTCGAGTTCCACTGGGACCGCGCCGAATTGGGCAGCGACAAAAGCAGCCGTTGGCTGCGGGTCTCATCCAGTTGGGCGGGCGATAGTTTTGGTTGCGTGACCATCCCGCGCGTCGGCATGGAAGTGGTGGTGACCTACCTGGAAGGTAACCCCGACAACCCGCTGATTACCGGGTGTGTGCCTAACCAGCTCACGCCGGTGCCATACCCGTTGCCCGAGAACAAAACCAAAACCGTGCTGCGTAGCCAAAGCTCCCCCGCCAGTGGCGGCTACAACGAGCTGTCGATTGAAGACCGCAGCGGCCAGGAGCTGATTTACCTGCGGGCTCAGCGCGACATGGAGCAAAAGGTCAACAATGACAGCCGACTGGAGGTGGGTAACGAGCGCAGGCAAACCATCCACGGCAATAGCACCACGCTGCTCGGGGCGCAAGAACACCGCACCGTCACCGCTGACCGCAAAGTCCAGCTCAAGGCTAATGACCATTTGCAGGTCGCCGGCAGCAGCCATACCCGTGTGGGTCAAACGCTGGTGATTGAAGCCGGCCAAGAAGTGCACCTCAAATCCGGGGCCAACATCATCATTGATGCCGGGGCCAGCATTACCTTCAAAGGCGGTGGCCAACACATCGTGATAGGCCCTGGCGGTATTTTCAGCAGTACCGAGATTCAAATCGGCGGGGCACCTGCGCGAGGAACGCCCGCCAAACCACTATTGCCGGGCATACCGACGGCGCTGTCGAACACACCCGAACTGCCAATACTCGCCCCGACGCAAGCGTTGCTGACAACCGCCAGCAACGTCAAAGGCGCTGACGCGTGCCCGCTTTGCGAGGCCTGCAAGAACGGCCTTTGCCTGCCCAAAGGAATGACAGCATGACGGCCACCTGCCCTCGGCAATGGATGTTCGACCAGCTAACACTCAACCGCGCGCTGTGCCTGATCCTCGGCTCGGAGAGCGAACTCGGCGCCCGCCACGCCTTGTTGAACACCCGCACACCTGATCAGCACCGCAACGTATACCGGGAAACCCAAGCCTGCGATTTGGCCGATGCGGGGCCTTTAATACTCCACGTCGACCACCCGGACGATGAGCGCATCACAGAACTCCTGCAGGTGCCCGAGCGCAATTGGGGCTGGCTGGCGAGTATCGGCAAGGATGACCTGCCTGCGCTGAGCCAGCACTGGCGCGAGCGCGTGGTTACCGGCACACGGCCCAACCAGGCGCTGTACCGTTTTCACGATAACCGCGTGCTCGGCCGAGCGGTGCGGCATATGCCGGAAGAGGCACGCCCTGCGTACCTCGGGCCGGCGATCAGTGTGTGTTATTGGCACGGCGCAGGCTGGGAAATCGCCCATAACCCGGCTCCCGGCGCACACCCGCTGCCTGCCGACCCGCCGTGGCTGAGTGTTCCAGTGCCGGCGAGCCTGTCGATGGAGATGCTTCAGTCGAATATTTACCGGTATCTGTGGGCAGAACACAGCGACGACCTGATGCGACTCAGCCAACGCCACGACCCCGGCGAGTGGCTGACGGAACAACTCTCGCAGGCTCAGGAGTGGGGATGGTCGGCGCCTGAACAGGTGCATTTTTTGATTATCAGTAAATTGAATGAAGCTGAGCCGCCGCTTATAAAAAATTGGTTACCTCATAACGGCGAAGCACCGCAGGTTCACTTCGAGCGCCTGTTTAATGAAGTGAAGTTTTGGTCTGGGGAGTCATCAGTGTGAGGGTTTTAGGTCGGGTTAATTCACAGTGTGTTCGGGGCTTGTTTGCGTGCGCAATAGGGTTGTTATTTTCGGGCTGTTCGATAGTGCAGACGGAGAGCTTTACTTTTCAGGCTGAATTGCCGGAAAACTTTACTGTTGGTGCGGTTACGCATTATGAATCTGTATCTGGTGAGATGTGCTCTAAGCGTAAAGCTTTTCGCAGCAAGGAACGCAACGCGGCGAACCTTGTGGAACTGCAGCTACCGCTCACAGACACAGCGAAGGGCTGTTCAATGGTTCTGAAAAAAGTTGTGCTACATATAACGGGGCAGTGGGGCACGCGTGAACTGGACATGAGTCTACAACAGGCCAGTATATTAATACGCGACGAGCCTTCAGAAACAGTTCGCCCTTTCCCTATTTCGGGACCGCTTGTCTTTCAGGCGCAGTGCCAGTGGTTTTTCCGCACGGCAGGACCGAAACGGTATATCAGGAAAATCCTAGAGTGCCGAGCGCTAGACGCAAATGACGTTGTGCAAAAACAGCTTGCCGGTGCTGCGTTGCAACGTGATCAGTTAGCGGGAAAAACCGTGAAAATGGTGCTGACGGTGGCGAAAGAGGAAACGCCGTACTTTGGGCGTTCATGGCTAGAAACACCAAAGGGTTGGAAGCCTTGCGTCGAAACGAAAGAGACTTTTCGCTGCCAGGCTCCACCGACCTTTACCGATTTCAAAATGCCTGATGGACGTAACTGCACCGTCTATCCCAACTGTACTGAATAAGGACATAAAAATGGGCTCGTATAAACCTATGTCACTAGAGCAGATCGCATGATGTGCGTACGACACGTTACGCCCCACTACCTTAGATTTATACTTGCTAGCGCGATGGCGTTGGTCGTTTCGGGCTGCTCAATAGTGCAGCCAAAGAGTTTCACTTTTCAGGCTGAATTACCGGAAAACTTTACTGTTGGTGCGGTTACACATTACGAATCAGCATCAGGCGAGATGTGCTCTAAGCGTAAAGCTTTTCGCAGCAAGGAACGCAACGCGGCGAACCTTGTGGAACTGCAGCTACCGCTCACAGACACAGCGAAGGGCTGTTCAATGGTTCTGAAAAAGGTTGTGCTACACATCGAGGGGAAGTGGGGCGAGCGTGAACTGGAGATGAGTCTGCAAAGGGCCGGTTTATCAATACGCGACGAGCCGTCAGAAACAGTTCGCCCTTTCCCTATTTCGGGACCGCTTGTCTTTCAGGCGCAGTGTCAGTGGTTTTTCCGCACCACAGGTCCGCGTCGCTACATTGTCAAAATCTTGGAGTGCCGAGCGCTCGACGCGAATGGAGTCGTGCAAAAACAGCTTGCGGGTGCAGCGTTGCAACGTGATCAGTTAGCGGGCAAGACAGTGAAAATGGTGCTGACGGTGGCGAAAGAGGAAACGCCGTACTTTGGGCGTTCATGGCTAGAAACACCAAACGGTTGGAAGCCTTGCGTCGAAACGAAAGAGACTTTTCGCTGCCAGGCTCCACCGACCTTTACCGATTTCAAAATGCCTGATGGACGTAACTGCACCGTCTACCCCAACTGCACCGAATAAGGAGGTCGAACGATGGGTTCGTATAAACCGATGGAAGATGTGCATAAGCCCTCTTTTAGCGACAAGATGTTCGCCTGCCCATTAAAGGAGCATTGGATTAGTTTTCAGCTAGTAGACGAGTTCGGTGATGGCAAACCTTATGCTGGTCTCAGTTATACCCTTCAGGACAGCGCAGAGCAGAAATATACAGGGGCACTGGACGCCGAAGGATTTGCTAAAGTTGGAGACTGCTATCGAGGACCTGCCGTTCTGACGATCGACAGTAAGTATCAAGGAGGCGCTGATATTTGGTATGAAAAACTCGTAGATAGAAAGTTTTATCCACTCCCAATCACCGAACTCCAAGTCCGTGCCGAACAAACCCGCTTCTTTCACAAAGACGGATTTCCTGCCGAACACAACCCCGCATTAAAAGCGGGAGACACATTTATCCAAGTGGAAGTGCGGGACTTGGTCAAGCAGCGCGCGCATTTACCGCCGCCCCTTAAACGTAAATACCCGCCGAATGACCTCTTGATAAGAGCGCTTGATGAGTTAAGGCTTAGTCCAGAGCCGTTATCTCTGAAGGGTGTCGGGCTGCTGTCTAACCGGCACACGC
>NZ_VUAZ01000094.1 GCF_009296165.1 Pseudomonas kitaguniensis
GGCCGTAGCCGTTGAGCAAGTGTTGCGGTGCGCCGTCTTTGAGCACCCGCGCGATCACGCTCGGGTCGAGTACGTCGCCGCCCACGATCAAGTAGCGCAGCTTGGCGAAAATCGGCAACAGACCCTCGGCGTATTGATGAAACAGGCCAGCGGTCATCCACAGCACATTGACTGCTTCTGCGCTGAGCAAATCGGCAAATGCCTGTTGCGACAGCAGCACGTCATGATCGACGACGATGACCGCGCCGCCATTCAGCAGCGGTGCCCACACGTCCAGGGTGCTGGCGTCGAACGCCGGGTTTGAAGCGAAGGCTACGCGGTCATGTTCATTGAACTCGGCGTAGCCGTTGTTGATTACCAGCCGCGTGATTGCACGGTGCGGGACCAATACGCCTTTCGGCGTGCCAGTCGAGCCGGAGGTGTACATGATGTACGCCGCTGTCTCGGCTGACTGCTCAAGCGCCGGGTTGTGGCCGGGCTGACGGGTAACATCCAGCGTATCCAAGTCCAGACGATGGGCGCCCTCGGGCACCTCAATCGACGTCGCCGTGAGTAACCAATGCGCGCCGCTGTCCTGAATCATAAAACCCTGACGCTCGGCGGGCGCGTTAACGTCCAACGGCACGTAAACCGCTGCGCACTTGCTGATTGCCAACTGACTCACCAGCAAATCCACAGAACGCTCCAGCAAAATCGTCACGCTGTCGCCCGGTAGCACACCGAGGCCGATCAAGTGATGCGCCAACTGGTTGGCCCGCGTATTCAGCTCGGCATAGGCCACGCGTTGCTCGCCCTGCACAGCGGCCAGCGCATCCGGCGTGGCGGCGACACGCGCTTCGAATACCGCATGAAGGGTTTGCGTGTCGGGGTAAACACGCGCCGTCGCGTTAAATTCGCCCAACACCTGTTGACGCTCATCCGCCGGCAGAATCGACAACCGGTTCAGCGCTGCATACGGCGTGTGCTCCAGCGCCTCGACCAATTGCTCCAGGGCCGTATTCAAATAACCACAGACTTTCTGCGCCCCCACCGACGCCACGGCCAAAGTACTCAGGCTGAACTGTTCGCCGAGGTCGTTAACACTCACACTCAGCGGATAGTTGGTGCGCTCATGCACGTCAACCACCTGAATGCCCTGCCACGCCTGCTGTTGCGCGGTGTGTTCGGCCGCTGACGGCGCTGCGCTGTGGCGGTAGTTGAGCAAGGCACTGAACAGCGGTGTGGAATGCGCGACGCTGCTGCAGCGTTGCGCCAATGCCAGCGAGGCATGTTCGTGACCGAGCAAGCCGCTCAGGCGCAGGTGCGTGGCCTTGAGCGCGGCCTGCACGGCTTGCCCGTCGATGTCGACGCGCAGCGGCAGCGTGTTGATAAACATGCCCAGCGCACGGTCGGCGCCCTCACCGCCCTGCAGGCGGCCCATCATCACCGTGCCGAACACCACGCGGTCGGTATTCGCGACAACCCCCAACACTTGCGCCCACGCCAGGTGAAACACGCTTGCCGGGCTGACCCCGAGTTGACGGGCGCTGGCGCGCAGGCGGCGGCTCACGTTGTGGTCGAGGGTCAGGCAGGCCTCATCGATGCCTGCACCGTCATCCTCGACGTTTTGCAGCCCGAACGGCAGCGTCGGCTCATCGATGTCGGCGAGCATCTCGCGAAAGAACGCTTCATGCGCCTGCTCGCTGACGCCCAGCCGCGCCTGCGCGACGTAATTACGATACGGCACGCTTGCACCCAAACGCTCGGCCTGGCCTTGCAGACACGCGTGCATTTCAGACTGCACCACCTCCAGTGCCGTGTGATCGAGCACCAAGTGGTGGAACAGGAAGAACGCGACGATCTGCCCGCGCGCCTGGTCGTAGGCATGCACCACGCGCATCAACGGCGCCTGGTTAAGGTTCAAACGTGCGTAGCGGGTGTCGACATCGGCGCGTAGTTGGTCGACCACCGAAGCGCCACCTGACGCGGGTTCGAACTGTTCTATGGACAGTTGCGCATCGCGCAGCACCACCTGCATCGGCTGCTCCAGCCCTTCCCAGAGTACGGCGGTGCGCATGATGTCATGCCGGTCAACCACGGTTTGCAAGGCGTTGCAGAACGCGTGCAGCCGCTCAATATCGTCAAACGCGAACTGCGACTTCAACACGTATGGGTCACGCTGTTGCGCCGACAAGTGCAAATAAAGAATGCCTTCCTGCAACGGTGCCAGCGGGTAAATGTCCTGCACATTGGCCGCGCCACCTGGGACGGCAGCGACGATCAGGTCGATGCGGCCTGGCTGATGGCCGCCAGCGGTAACAGCTCAGGCGTGATGTGCACACAGCCAGGCACAATCAGGTTGGCCGGCACCACCACCTCGTGGCCGCCGCCCACCGCAGCGGCCAGCGCCGCCAGGGTTGGCTGGCTGAACAGCACGCGCACATCGGCGCTCAAACCGGCCTGGCGCATGCGCTCCACCAGGTTGACGGCGAGCAACGAATGGCCGCCCAGTTCAAAGAAATGATCGTGGCGCCCCACCTGCTCAACCTTGAGCACGTCTGCCCAGATCTGCGCGAGGGTGGTTTCAACCTCGCCTTGCGGCGCTGCGTACTCGCGGCTGAGTACCGACTCAAGGCCGGGCGCCGGCAGCGCCTTGCGGTCGAGTTTGCCGTTGGCGGTGAGTGGCAATTGGTCCAGCCGCACATAGGCAGCCGGCACCATGTAGTCCGGCAACTGTGTTTGCAGCCAACCGCGCAGGGTCTCGAGATCGACCGGCTGTTTTTCGGTGAAGTACGCCACCAGCCGACCGTCACGGGCCAGCACCACGGCTTCACGGACAGCCGCATAGTCGCCGAGGCGGCTTTCGATTTCGCCCAGCTCGATGCGCACGCCACGGATCTTCACCTGGTCGTCGTTACGGCCCAGGTACTCCAGGGTGCCGTCCGCCAGCCAGCGCACGAGGTCACCGGTGCGGTACATGCGCGCCTGCGGCTCGTGGCTGAACGGGTCGTTGAGGAAACGCTCGGCGGTCATTTGCGGGCGGTTGAGGTAACCGCGCGCCACTCCGGCGCCAGCCACATACAGCTCACCGGCCACACCCTGCGGCACGGGCTGCTGTTGCGCATCGAGCACGTACACCTGCGCGTTGGCGACAGGCTTGCCGATGTGCAGAACTTTGCCGGCTTCGATCACGCCGGAGGTGGCCACCACCGTGGCTTCGGTGGGGCCGTAGTTGTTGACCAACCTAAAACGCTGGGACGTGCCGAACTGGCGCAGTCGATCACCACCGATCAACAGGGTTTTCAGCGTGGGGTGTTCGATGCCTTGGCTGAAAGCGTATTCGGCCACCGGCGTGGGCAGAAAACTCACGTCAAGTGGCTGCGCCACCCACCAGCGCAACAGCGCATCGATGTCTTCATTGGCTTGCTGCGCAGGCGGCAGGTGCACGGTTGCGCCCACGCACAGCGCAGGCCAGACCTCCCACGCCATCGCGTCGAAACCGAAACCGGCGACGCTGGAGGTGTGCCCGCCAGGGTGCAGGTCGAACGCCTCGCAATGCCAGTTCACCAGGTTTTCGAGGGTGCGGTGTTCGACCATCACGCCTTTGGGCTGGCCGGTGGAACCGGACGTGTAAATCACATAGGCCAGGTGGGCCGGGGTCAGGCCAGCCACCTGCGGATCAGCGGCAAAGCCTGCCTGCCAATCGACGGCATCAAGGTCGATGACCGGCACCGACAGCCCACTGACCAGCGCACGGGTGGCGGTTTGCACCAGCACCGCCACCGGCGCGCTGTCTTGCAGCAGGTAGGCAATGCGCTCCTGCGGATGGGCCGGGTCAATCGGCACGTACGCCGCGCCAGCCTTGAGAATCGCCACCAGGCCAACCAGCGTCTCGACACTGCGCCGCGCACAAATGGCCACGCGATCATCCGGGCCAACGCCCAGCGCAATCAGCTGTCGGGCGAGTTGGTTGGCTTGCTCATTAAGCTGTTGATAGCTCAACTGCTGCTCGCCCTGACGCACCGCCACCGTCTGCGCCTGCGCTGCGGCGCGGGCCTCAAACAACGCATGAATCGTCTGCCCGCGCGGGTAAGACCTGGCCGTGTCGTTGAAGCCTGTCAGCAGCGTATCGAGTTCATCGCCGGGCACAATCGGCAAGTCGCGCATCGGCGTGGCCTGGCCCCGTTCCAGCGCGCACACCAGGCTGTCCAGCGCCGTCAGCAAATAGCCGAGGATGCGCTGCAACGGCATGCTGGCAACCCCTTGCAGGGTCAAGCTGAAATCCTCACCCACGTCGTCCACTGACAACACCAGCGGGTAGTTACTGCGGCCCTCGCCGCCGAGCAACTCAATACCGTCCCAGTGCTGGGCACTGGCGGCCGGCGCCGGGCTTTGCCGGTAGTTGATCAGCGCACTGAACAACGGCGTGGGCGCGGCCACGCCGCTGCAACGCTGGGCCAGCGCCAGCGGCGCGTGTTCATGCCCAAGCAAACGCGTCAGCCGCACATGCGCCGCTTTGGTCGCTGCTTGCACGTCCAGTGCGCCCACGTCCAGGCGCAGCGGCAAGGTGTTGATGAACAGCCCAAGGCCATGCTCACTGCCCTGCGCGCCGCCCATGCGGCCCATCAGCACGGTGCCGAAGACCACGTCATCACGCCCGGAAATTCGCCCCAATACCTGCGCCCACGCCAGGTGATGCAGACTGGCGACACTGACTATTTGCTGGCGCGCCTGAGCCCGCAAGCGGCGGCTCAGGCCTGCGTCCAGCAAGTGCTCAATATCGACCACGTGCGCATCGCCCTGCACATCCTGATGGCCGAACGGCAGCGTCGGCTCGTCGAGGTCGCCGAGCATGTCGCGAAAGAACCCCTCGTGTTCTTGCACCGTCATGCCCAAGCGCGCCTGGGCGACATAGTTGCGGTACGGCGCGGCTGGGCCGAGTTGATCGGCATAGCCGTTCAAATATGCGTGCAGCTCCTGATACACCACTTGCATCGCCACATGGTCGATGGCGATGTGATGGAACAGCAACATCGCCACCCAGCGCTGGTTGGCCGGGTCTTCAGCAATCACCACCCGCAGCAACGGCGCCTGGCCCAGCTGCATGTGCATGGCGCGGGTGTCGAAACGCCGATACAACTGCTCGGTCACCGGCTCGTCGCAAACGTCCAGTTCAACCTGGTTAACCAGCAGTTGCGACTGGCGCCAGACCACTTGCACCGGCGCCTCCAAACCTTCCCAGACCACGCTGGTGCGCAAAATGTCATGCCGGTCAACCACGTGCTGCAAGGCCACAACGAACGCGTCAAGGTGCGCGCGCGTGGCCATCGCAAACTGTGAGCGCATCAGGTAAATATCACCCTGGCGCGCGGTGACATGGTGGTAAAAGATGCCTTCCTGAAGCGCCGCCAGCGGGTAAATATCCTGCACATTCGCGGCACCGCCCGGCACCGTGGCGACGATACGGTCGATGGCCGGCTGGCTCAATTCCACCAGCGGCAACATCGACGGCGTGATATGCGTGCAATCGGCGGCGATGGCATTCGCCGGCACGTCGAGGTGCCCGGCACGCTGCGCGGAGTATTCGCCGGCATTGATCAACGCGATCAGCGCAGCCTTGTGCTCACGCAGCGAGGCCAGCACGCCCGGCTCGCTCAATGCCAGCTTGTTGCCCTGCAACACCAGTTGATCGCCCTTGACGGAAAGCTGTACGTCTTTTTCTTTCAGTGTCGCCAACAGTTCGATAACACTCACAGGACCATCTCCATTCGTTGCGTAATAGCCGCGTATTCCCACAGCGCCGAGTGCTCGAACAGCGCCTTGACGTTCGCCTCGATACCCTCTTGGCGTAAGCGCCCGATCAGGCTGACCGCCAGCAGTGAATGGCCGCCCAGCTCAAGGAAGTTGTCGTGGCGGCCCACGCGTTCCACGTTCAGCAACTCCATCCAGTGCCTGGCCATGGCGATTTCGATGTCGCCTTGCGGTGCTTCGTACGCATGGCTGCGCAGCAAGCCGAGGTCTGGCGCGGGCAAGGCCTTGCGGTCGAGTTTGCCGTTGGGGTTCAACGGCAAGGCGTCGAGGTGCACGAACACCTGCGGCACCATGAACTCGGGCAGTTGCTCAAGCATGTGCGCGCGCAGCGCCTCGTTGGCGCTGTGCATGCCGGTGTAATAAGCCACCAGACGCTTGTCCCCCGGTACGTCTTCGCGAGCGATAACCGTTGCGTCATTCACCTGCGGAAACTCGGCCAGGCGTGCCTGGATTTCACCGAGTTCGATACGCACGCCACGGATCTTCACCTGATCGTCATTGCGGCCGAGGTATTCGATGTTGCCGTCGGGCAAGAAGCGCGCGACGTCGCCGGTGCGGTAAATACGCCCCGGGCTGAACGGGTCCTTGAGGAAACGTTCGGCGGTCAGTTCAGGCCGGTTCAAGTAGCCACGGGCAACTTGCACGCCGCCGATGAACAGCTCACCGCGCACGCCCAGAGGCACCGGCTGCAGTTGCTCGTCGAGGATGTACAGGCGCACGTTGCCGATCGGTTTACCGATGGGCGTGTTATCCGCGGTCAGCGCACCGCTGCAATCCCAGGCAGTCACTTCGATGGCGGCCTCGGTGGGGCCGTAGTGGTTGAGCAAGGCACTGCCCGGTAATTGCGCCTTGAAGCGCCGCACCAGGCTGCCCGGCAACGCTTCACCGCTGCACATCACGCGCACCAGACCGGCGGCCTGGCTGACGTCACCGTGGGCGAGGAAAACATCGAGCATCGACGGCACAAAATGCACGGTGGTGATCTGCTCGGCCTCGATCACCTCGCACAAATAGGCCGGGTCTTTGTGGCCGTCAGGGCGCGCCATGACCAGGCGTGCGCCGGTGAACAGCGGCCAGAAGAACTCCCACACCGACACGTCGAAGCTGAACGGGGTTTTCTGCAACAGCGCGTCCGAGCTGTCCAGGCGGTAAGCGTCCTGCATGCACAGCAAGCGGTTGACCACCGGGCTGTGCTCGTTGAGCACGCCCTTGGGTTTGCCGGTGGAGCCTGAGGTGTAGATCACGTAGGCCTGATGCTGCGGGGTCAGGCCCGGCACCTGCGGATTGTCCGCTGACTGCTGTTGCCAGGTGTTCTGGTCGAGGTTCACCACCGGCGCCGCAAGCTCTGCGAGCAAGCCACGCGTGGCGTCTTGCACCACCACCACGGCGGGCGTGCAGTCGTCGAGCATGTAGGCCAGACGCTCCGGCGGATAGGCCGGGTCCAGCGGTACGTAGCCGCCGCCGGACTTGAGGATGGCCAACAAGCCGACGACCATGTCAATGCCACGCTCGACGCAGATAGCCACCCGCGACTCCAACTGCACACCCTGCTCGCGCAGGTGATGGGCCAGGCGGTTGGCGCGCTGGTTAAGCTCGCGGTAGCTCAAGCGCTGACCTTCGGCCTGAACGGCGATGGCGTCCGGTGTGCGCTCAACCTGAGCTTCGAACAGAGCATGAATCGTCTGTTGCAGCGGGTAGTCCCTGGCGGTGTCGTTGAAAGTTTCGAGCAGGGTTTCACGTTCGGCGGCCGGCAGCACCGACAGCTGCTGCAAGGTGGTGTGCGGCGCGCTCTCCAGCGCCTCCACCAAGCTGCCCAAGGCGGTTTGCATGTAAGCCGCCACGCGCTCGGCGTCGACACCGGTAGTTTGCACACCGAGCAGGAAGCCTTCGCCCTGGTCGTCGACCGAGAGCATGCACGGGTAGTTGGTGCGCTCGCGCACTTCAAGTACTTCGGCACCGGCCCAGCACGGCGGCCCTGCACTGTCCAGCAACGGGCTGTGACGGTAGTTGAGGATCGAACTGAACAGCGGTAACGACGCCGGCACCGCGCTGCAACGTTGCGCCACCACCAGCGGTGCATGTTCGTGCCCGAGCAGCGCACTCAGCCGTGCATGAGTGGCCCGCACCCCGGCGCGCACGTCGTGGGCGCCAACCGCCACGCGCAGCGGCAAGGTGTTGATGAACATGCCCAAGGCACGGTCGGCGCCGTCACCGCTTTGCATGCGGCCCAGCAACACCGTGCCAAACACCACGTCGTCACGCCCACTGACGGCGGCCAGCACACGCGCCCACGCCAAGTGATGCAGGCTGGCGGCGCTGACACCCAAGTGGCGTGCCTGCGCACGCAGACGCCGGCACAGGTTTGCATCCAGCTGGATCTTCGCCTCTGCGGCCGCCAGACCGTCGCCCTGCACTTCCTGCAAACCAAACGGCAAGGTCGGTTCGTCGACGTCGCCGAGCATTTCGCGGAAGAACGCTTCGTGCGCAGCCTGGCTCACACCGAGCAAGGCTTGGGCCACGTAATTGCGGTACGGCATCGCCGCATCCAGTTGCGCGAAGCCGCCGTTATGGTAGGCGAGCACTTCCTCGTTGATCACATCCAGCGCCGTGTGGTCCATGGCGATGTGGTGGAACAACAACATGGCCAGCCAGCGCTGGTTGGCTTCATCGTGCACGTAAGCCAGGTGCAACAACGGCGCCTGGCTGAGGTTCAAGCGCACCTTGCGCGGGTCGAAGCGTGCGTGCAATTGCTCCAGCACAGTGCCTTGGGCCGGATCAAAACTGAGGGCTTCCAGCACCAGTTCGGCGCAACGCAGCACCACTTGCACAGGCTGCTCAAGGTTTTCCCAGAGCACCGCTGTGCGCGTGATGTCATGGCGGTTGATGACGGCCTGCAAGGCCTGCACGAAGGTGTCGAGTTGTTCGCGGCTTTGCAGGCTGAAGGTGGCCTGCAACAGATACGGATCGCCCTGCTCGCTGGTGATGTGGTGGTACAGAATGCCCTGCTGCAACGGCGCCAGCGGGTAAATATCCTGCACATTGCGCGCGCCGCCGGGCACCCGCGCGACAATCCGCTCAAGCTCGCCCTGGCTCAGTTTGATCAACGGCAGCATGTCGGCGCGAAGCTGCGCGCAGTCGAGCGGAATGCGGTTGGCCGGCACCTGGATTTCACTGCCGCCGCCCACCGCCGCGGCCAGCGCGAGCAACGTCGGTTGGCCGAACAACACGCGCACATCGGCGCTCATGCCGCGCTGGCGCATGCGTTCGATGAGCTTGACCGCCAGCAACGAGTGGCCGCCCAGCTCAAAGAAGTTGTCGTGGCGGCCCACGCGCGCAACGCCGAGCACCTGCGCCCACAGCTCGGCCAGGGTGGTTTCGGTAGCACCTTGCGGCGCTGCGTATTCACGGCTGGCAAACGCGTCGACATCCGGCACCGGCAAGGCACGGCGGTCGAGCTTGCCGTTGGGAGACAGCGGCAGTTTGGCCAACTGCACATAGGCCGCCGGAATCATGTAGTCGGGCAACAGCGCTTGCAAATGCGCGCGCAGGCCGTCAATCCCCGGCAGTCCATGCTCGGCCTGCGCCGTGAAGTAGGCGACCAGGCGTTTGTCGCCGGGGCTGTCTTCGCGCACCAATACCGCCGCATCACGAATGCCGGCGTGCTGCGCCAAACGTGCTTCGATTTCGCCGAGTTCCACACGAAAACCACGGATCTTGATCTGGCCGTCGTTGCGGCCCAGGTAATCGATTTCACCGTTACGCTGGTAACGGCCCAGGTCGCCGGTCTTGTACACACGGCCCTGCGGCTGGAACGGATCGGCGAAGAAACGTTCGGCGGTCAAGTCATCACGGTGCAAATAGCCACGCGCCACGCAGGCACCGCCAATGTAAATCTCGCCGGCCACGCCCAGCGGCACCGGTTGCAGTTGTTCGTCCAGCAGGTAGATGCGCGTGTTGGCCACCGGTACGCCAATCGACGGCAGCAGCGGCCATGCGCCAACGTCGTCGTCGAGGGTCAGTGCCGTGGTCACGTGGGACTCGGTGGGGCCGTAGTGGTTGTGCAGGCGGCAGCCGGGTAAGCGCTGGAACAGCGCGCGCATCTGCTCACTGATGCGCAGTTGCTCACCGGCGGTGATCACATCGCTCAACGCACACGGCAAGCGCCCGAGTTCCGGGGTTTCCGCCACGGCTTCGGCCAGCGCTTGCAGGGCAATACACGGCAAATACAGGCGCTGGATACCTTGCTCGCAGATATGCCGGAACAGTTCACGGAAGTTCAGCCGCACATCGCCATGGATCAGCGACAGCTCGCCACCGGCGCACAGGGTGCTGAAGATTTCCTGGAAGGCCACGTCAAAACCCAGCGCGGCAAATTGCAGGGTGCGCTGGGCCGGTCGGCCGTCGGTCAGGGTTTGCGCGATCTGCCACTGCATCAGGTTAACCAGCGGGCCGTGCGGCATGGCTACGCCCTTGGGCTGGCCGGTGGAACCGGACGTGTAGATCACGTAGGCGAGCGCATCGGCGTCAACCCCGCTGACCTGCGGGTTGTACTCTGGCTGCTCGTGAATACCGTTGACCGCACGCGCCTGCGCGTCCAACAGCAACACCTGCGACCGCGACGGCGTAAAGCGCTGTTGCAGGCGCTGTTGGGTCAGCAAGACTTTGGGTGCGCTGTCTTGCAGCATGTAGGCCAGGCGTTCGTCGGGGTAGGCTGGGTCCAGCGGCACGTAACCGGCGCCCGCCTTGAGGATGCCCAGCAGGCCAGCGATCATTTCCAGGCTGCGCTCGGCACAGATCGCCACCCGATCATTGGCGCCGATGCCTTCGGCGATCAGCCGGTGGGCGATCTGGTTGGCCAGCGCGTTCAACGCGCCGTAGCTCAGCGATTGGCCTGCGTAGGTGACCGCTATCGTCTCGGGCTGGCGCAACGCCTGCGCTTCGAACAGCGCGTGCACGCTCGGGGTGACGGGGTAGTCGGCATCAAACGCGTTGAACGCCGCCAGCAGCAATTGCTGCTCGGCGCGCGGCAGCATCACAAGGCTGTGCAGCGCCTGCTCCGGCTGGTGTTCCAGGGCGTCCGCGATGGCTTCCAGTACTTGGTGCATATAGCCGCAGACGCGCTGCGGGTCGACGCCCGCCACCGCCTGCACGCTGAGACCGAAGGCATCGCCCAGGTCGTCGACCGAGAGCATCAGCGGGAAATTGGTGCGCTCCTCGCCGCCGAGCATTTCGACGCCGGCCCAGTTCAGTGCCTTGCCGGCGTCCGCCGCCGATTGCGCGCCCACCGCCGCGTGCCGGTAGTTGAGCAACGCGCTGAACAACGGCGTGGGCGCGGCAACGCCACTGCAGCGTTGCGCCAGTGACAACGGCGCGTGTTCATGGCCGAGCAACGCGGCCAAGCGTGCGTGGGTGGTTTTCAAGGCGCGTTCAACGCCCTGCTCGCCCGCTTCAACGCGCAGCGGCAAGGTATTGATGAACATGCCAAAGGCACGGTCGGCATCCTCGCCGCTGCTCAGGCGGCCCATCAACACGGTGCCGAACACCACGTCGCGGCGACCCGACAAATGCCCGACCACTTGGCCCCAGGCCAGGTGGTGCAGGCTGGCATTGCTCACGCCCAACCGGCGAGCCTGCGCGCGCAGGCGCTGGCCCAACTGCGGCGCTACCGGCAAGCTCGCCTGCTCGATGCCCAGGCCATCGCCTTGCACATCTTGCAGGCCGAACGGCAGGCTCGGCTCGTCGACGTCGGCAAGCATGTCGCGAAAGAACGCCTCATGGCTTGCCTGGCTGATGCCCAGCCGGGTTTGCGCCACGTAGTTGCGGTATGGCACCGACGGCGTCAACTGATCGCCGCGCCCGTGCAAAAACGCTTCGATTTCCTGGCCTAGCAGCGCCAGCGAGGTGGCGTCATCGATCAGGTGATGGAACTGCAACACCGCGACCCAGCCGCCGCCCGCCAGGTCTTCGGCAACGTTCAGCGCCATCATCGGCGCTCGGGTAAGGTCCATGCGCGTGTGGCGCGGGTCGAAGCGCTCCTGCAGTTGCGTGACCACATCCTTGGGCGACGCCTGCAACTGCACGTACTGCACCGGCAGGCGCGCTTCGCGCCAGACCACTTGCACCGGTTCGTCCAGGCCTTGCCACGCCACCGACGTACGCAGGATGTCGTGGCGCGCGATGACCTGTTGCAAGGCTTCGGCAAAATCCGCCACCTGCTCGCGGCTGCGCATGCGCAGTACAGCTTGCAGCAGGTACGGGTCGCCGTAGGTGCTGGTTTGGTGGTGAAACAGGATGCCTTCCTGCAACGGCACCAATGCGTAGATGTCTTGCACGTTGGCAACGCCGCCCGGAATACCGGCGACGATCAGGTCGATCTGTTCCTGGGGTAACTCAACCAGCGGCAGCATGTGCGGGGTGATGCGGCTGCAATCGGCCGGGATCAGATTGGCCGGCACCTGCACCTGGTGCCGGCTGCCTGCGGCGGCAGCCAGCGCAACCAGCGTGGGTTGGCCGAACAACACGCCGACGTCAGCATTCAGGCCGACTTGGCGCATGCGTTCGATCAGCTTGACCGCCAACAGCGAATGGCCGCCCAGCTCGAAGAACTGGTCGTGGCGCCCTACCCGCTCGACGCCGAGCAGCTCGCCCCACAGGCGTGCCAACGTGGTTTCCAGCGCACCTTGCGGTGCCTCGTAGTCACGCCGGGCGAAGGCATTGTTGTCCGGCGCGGGCAAGGCTTTGCGGTCGAGCTTGCCGTTGGTGGTCAGCGGCAACTGTGTGAGCATCACAAACGCACCGGGCACCATGTAGTCGGCCAGCGACACCTGCAACTGCGCGCGTAAATCGGCCGCACTCAGGTCGGCACCGTCGGCGGCGATCAGGTAGGCCACCAAACGCTTTTCGCCGGGTTCATCTTCGCGGGCAATCACCACCGCCTCGCGTACACCCTCACAGGCGGCAAGACGCGCTTCGATCTCGCCCAACTCGATACGGAAACCACGGATTTTCACCTGGTCGTCGTTGCGCCCCAAGTACTCGATAGTGCCATTCGCCTGCCAGCGGCCGAGGTCGCCGGTGCGGTACATGCGCGCACCCGGCGTGCTGTCAAAAGGGTCACTGAGGAAACGTTCGGCGTTCATTTGCTGCCGGTTCAGGTAACCGCGCGCCACGCCCGCACCGCCGACATACAACTCGCCCTCGACGCCATGGGGTACTTGTTGGCCCTGGGCGTCAAGCACATACAGGCGCAGGTCGGGGATACGCACACCGATCGGGCTGGTGCCCACAAGTTGCGCGTCTTCGGGCTGCAATGGGCGATAGGTAACGTGCACCGTGGTTTCGGTGATGCCGTACATGTTGACCAGTTGCACAGCGGCGTTGGCCGCACGCGCATACCAGGGTTTGAGAATTCCCGGCTCCAGGGCTTCACCGCCGAAGATCACCTGGCGCAGCGAATGCGTGAGCGGGCTCTGGCGCTGCGCAGCGATCAGCGAGCGGAAGGCGCTTGGGGTCTGGTTGAGGACCGTGACGCCGGCGTTGCACAGCAGCGCGTAGCAGTCATCCGGCGAGCGGCTGGTGAGCTGTGGCACCACCAACAATTCACCGCCATGCACCAGCGCGCCCCAGATTTCCCAGACCGAGAAGTCAAACGCAAACGAGTGGAACAGCGCCCACACGTCCTGATGATTGAACTTGAACCAGCCTTGCGTGGCCGAGAACAGCCGCGCCACGTTGCGGTGTTCGATCATCACGCCCTTGGGCAAGCCGGTGGAGCCGGAGGTGTAGATCACGTACGCCAGGTTCGCCGACGTCAGGCCCGGCACCTGCGGGTTGCTCAACGCCTCTGCCGGGCCATCGATGGCTTGCAGGTCGATCACCGCCACCGACAGCTCGGCGACCCGCGCCGCCGTTGCGGGCTGCACCAGCACCGCGAACGGTGCACTGTCTTGCAGCGTGTAGCTGATGCGTTCCTGCGGATACGCCGGGTCAATCGGCACATAACCGGCGCCCGCCTTCAGAATGCCGAGCAAGCCCACAATCATGTCGAGGCCGCGCTCCACGCAAATCGCCACCCGGTTATCCGGGCGCACGCCCAGGTTCAGCAGGCGGTGAGCGACCTGGTTGGCGCGCTGGTTCAATTCGCTGTAGCTCAAGCGCTGCTCTTCAAACACCACGGCGGTGGCATCCGGGCGGGCCGCAGCCTGGCCTTCAAACAGGCCATGCAGCGTGTCAGCGCTGGGGTATGAACCCACCTCGGCATTCCACTGTTGCAGCAACGCGCGGTCGGCCTCGGTGCACAGCGAGAAATCACCCACTGCCAGGTCGGCATTCGCCAGCGCCTGCTCCAGCACGTACGTGAAGCGCTCGGCCAAGGCCTCGATTTCATCAGCATTGAAATACGCTTGGTTATAGACGAAGTGCGCCCACGCCTTGTCCTTGTAGTTGCTTGCCCGCAAGTGAAACGCCAGGGGCATTTGCTCGTGATTATTGGTGACTTTGACCAGGTCGCCACGCTGCCCGGCAAACTGGAACGGGTGGTCATCCTGCTCGTAGGACAGGGTCAGGTCGAACAGTTGCCCTGCTTCCGGGCGCAGGTTCATCTCGCTGAGCGGGAAGCGCTGGTGACGGTAATCCTGCTTGAGCACATCGCGCACTGCGCAAATCACTTCGCCAAAGCTCAGTTCGCGGCCCAGGCTGAAGCGCACGGCGCTGACCTGGGTGAACATGCCGAGGGTGCCCTTGAATTTGGCCGTACGGTTGAGCAACGGCAGGCCCACCACCCACTCATCACGCTGCGTAACGCGGGTGAAGTAGACGTACATCGCCGCCAGCAACACGTGGTAGGTCGAGGCCTGAAAGTCTTTTGCCAACTCGCCCATGCGCGCGTGCAGCGCCACCGGGAATGGCCGAATGTAATGACAGCCTGGCGCCTTGCCCTTGGCAAAGTGATCATGGTGACGCGCGGCAAACAGCGGCTCCGGCAGCGTCTGGTACTTCGCCTGCCAGTAGTCGCGGTCTTTGGCGTAACGGGCCGACTCGCGATAGCGCGCGTCGTCGAAGATGAAGTCGACGTAAGACGTCGCCTGCATGTCGGGCTGCTGCTCTTCGGCCAGGCGCGTGTAGATACCACCCAACGATTGCAGCATTTCACCAAAAGCCCACCCATCCAGGATGATGTGGTGGGCATGGTTGCCGAAGTAGTAATGCGCCTCGCCCAGCTTGATCAGGAAAAAGCGAAACAGCGGCGCCTCGGTCAAGCAGAACGGCCTGGCCATCTGCTGCTCTACCAGCGCCACGGCGCTAGCGGCAGGATCATCCCGATCAGACAGGTCAAACAGCGGCACCTCGATCGGCACCGAGTCCGCAATGTACTGCAGCGGCACGCCATCAGCGTCGGTTTCATTCAGTAGCGTAAGGCGTAGCGCGTCATGTTTGGCCACCAGCCACTCGACGGCGCGCTGCATCAGCTGCGCGTTGACCGGGCCGTTGAGTTCCAGGTAGGCACCGATGTTGTACAGCGGCGAATCCGCTTGGCTGATCTGGTCCAGCCAGATGGCTTTTTGCGCGGCGGTCAGGGGCAACGTGCGGGGCATCTGGATAAGCGAATTCATGCAACCACCTGCGCGACAAAACGTGCGATGACAACGGTGTTTGAAAGGAGCTTTTTCGCGACGAGGTCGCCCATGGCAACTGCAGAAAAACGTTTCATAAAATCCTTCTCAGAGTTTTTTCAGTGCCACCTGAATCACCGCGCAACAACGATTGAGGTTGAGGCGAAACTCAGCGTTTTTGTCACTAAAATGTCAGGTTTGCAGGGCGGCTCAGACACTCGCCAATTCTGCAAAAAACCACCGGACGGCCACGCACAGGCGTCACCTGAAGACGGTATTGGCAAATTTAAGCACCGGCCTTTTGGGCTGTATGTCACCCGAATCCGTGACATTCACGGGACAGTGAAATATTTCGCAATGAACAATCTATGCTGTTGTTTTATATAGATTTTAAAATCCATAAAAACAAAACGCCCGCGACCAAAAGGGTGGCGGGCGTCAGGCAATCAGGCGAACAGGTACAGCGTTTTACATCAGGCGCGCCGATCCTGCGCAATGACGCTCACGTCGGACACAATGTGCCCATCGACCAACTTGACGATACGGTCGGCCAGTTGGAAGTATTGATCGTCGTGGGTGATGATCAGCACGGTCTTGCCGCGACGCTTGAGGTCGGGCAGCAACTCTTCATAGAAGAAGCGTTTGAACGGTGGGTCCTGGTCCGCTGCCCACTCATCCAGCACGTACACCGGGCGGTCTTCCATGTAGGCGCAGACCAACGCCAGGCGTTTTTGCTGGCCGTAGGACAACTCTTTGGTGGTGGAATAACCCAGCCCGTCGATCTTGATTTTGTCTTCCAGGCCCAGCGTGGCCAGGTACTTTTGCGCCAGCGCCGGGCTTGCCTCTTCGCCATCCGGCCCGATCAGCCGGTTGAACAGGTGGAAGTCGCTGAACACGGCGGAAAACAGGTCACGGTAATCGCTGCGGGTTTCGTCGGTCACCGCCACGCCGTCGACCAGAATCTCGCCCGCCTGAGGCACATACAATCCGCACAAGGCCTTGACCAGCGTGCTTTTACCGCAGCCATTGCCGCCGATGATGTAGACCAACTCACCGCTGTTGATCGTCAGGTCGACAGGCCCGAGGGCAAAACCGCGCTCGGCATCCGGGCCCCGGTAATTCATCACCACACCCTTGAGCGCGATGTGTTGCCACTGCTTGATGTGCGCAAGGCGCAGCACATTGGAGGTGTCCGGCTCAGCCGAATCAGCATGCCGTTCATTGATCTGAAAGCCGAATTCCGCCAGCCGGCTGACCGCAATCCGGCCCTGCGCGACAACCGGCATCGCACTGATCAGTAGCCCCAACGGCCCCAGAATGTAAAGCACGGTCAACACACTCGCGGTCATCACTTGACTGTCGGTGACCATCAAAAACGGCAGGGCGAATACCAGGCTGCCGATCAGCAGCGACTGGGTGAGCAAGCCCATGTTCTCGGCGCCGAGGTACCACATGTGTTCGATGAAATTGAACCGTGCCACCCGCGTGGACGACTCTTTGATGGCGGAACGCGCAAACCAGCGGCGGCGAATGCCATTCAGCTTGAGCTCTTTGAGGCCGAACACCAGGCCGTGCGTGTGTTCGTTGAACGCGGTGAATTCGTCACGCACGCGGCCGGTGAACTTAACGCCGCCCAGGAACAGAAAAACGTACAGCATGGCGCCGACGACCAGCAGCCCCAAGGTCACGGCAAATACCGTCCATGACAGGTAGGCGAGGTACGCCAAGCCAACCATGAACACCGTCGACTCGACCAGTATCGCCGGCATCACCAGCAGCGTTGCGTTGAGCTGCGGAATGTCGGTGGTCAACAGCGTCAGCACATTCGGCGGGCCGCGACGGTCGACTTCTTCAAGCGGCGATGCGAGGATTTTCTGGCACAAGGCAATGCGCAAGCGCGTCATTAATTTCATGTTGGCGTACGCGGGAAACAAGGTCGCCGCATTGCGAAACGCCAACGCCAGCACACTCAGGCCAATAAACCAGTACAGCAAGTGCAGCCGCGAGCCCTGCTCATAGATCGCCTGATTAACCACGTTAATGACGGCGATCGCTGCCACGCCGCTGACGATGCCGGTGATCAATGAAAAGAACGCCAGCCAGGGATGGTTTTGCCACAGCAGGCGCAAGACCGAGCCTGGCTTGGGCGGGTTCTCATGCTCTTTTTTCATGGATTCATTCCTCAAATACACTCAAGACCGGGACAGACCCGTCAGGCAAACCGCTCCAACCGGCCAGGGTGCCGGGGCTGCCAAGTGTACGGATTGCTTGAAAAACGGCTGTCCCCCAAAGCCTGTACAAAACGTTTTTCGAGGAAAAGCGTGGCGTATTGGAGGGTTTCGCAGCGGCGTTGCAGTCTTCGTTTAATGCCCGCAGACATGTCCCAGCTTTCCATTACAGACCAGGCCAGCGTGCATGAGGCCTAATGCCGACCCAGACAGTAAGACTTAAAGGAGGGAGCAATGCTTTTCCTCTCAATGCCTCCGACGCTGAACACAATGTCGATATCAAGGATGATTGGACTATGGACCTGACCAGCAGTATTCAAAATGCTGATAGCCCGCACTTCTATTTCATACTCGGCGAGTTGATTTCCAGTACTGATCAGGACCTGTTCGCGCTCAACATGTTGAAGCTGGTCGGCAAGTTATTGCCCATCACCGCGCTGACGCTCAGCGAGTGGGCGATTGATGACGCGCAGGCGATGCTGTTGGACATCAAGGAACTCGGCAGCTCGGGCGACCCAACGGTCATCCCGCCGCCTCAATGCACCCGCCACCATTACGATCATCCGTTGTTAAAAGAGATGTTTGAAATGGAGGACTCGTTGCTGATCCGTGCGAATAACCGGGGCAACGCAGCCAATGGCGCTACCTCCAGGGTCGCGGCTCACCAGTGCATGCTGGTGTCGCGCAAAGCCAAACGCCGCTGTGTGGTGACCTTATATCGGTCTCACACGCTGCGTGATTTTTCACTGACTGAGCTGTCGCTGCTCAAGAATCTCTCTGAAGCGCTGCTGCCACTGATCGAAAGCTACGCGCAATTCAGTCGCCAGAGCACGCTGAAAAGGCTCGGCAGTTGGATGACCACCCCGGTGACCGCCAACGAACACACTCAGATGCAGCACGAGTTTCAGAATCGCCTGATGCTGAGCGACATCACGTTATCCACCCGCGAGCAGGAAGTGTGCCTGGGCCTGCTGATCGGTGAAACCGTGCCGGAAATAGCGGAAAAACTCAGCCTTAAAAAAAGCTCCATCGAAACCTATCTCAAGCGCGCGACAGCAAAGCTTGGGGTCAGCGGTCGACACGGCCTGACCAAATGGATGGTCGGTGCCTAGCAGAACTCAACAAGCGGGTTGCTCAGGCATGCCCGGGTCCCTTTCAGATGAGGCTGGTCAATGAACACCTTTCCTTTGTCTTTGCTGACAGTTGCACTGCTGCTGAGCGGCTGTTCGCTTATCCCCGACTATCGCCAGCCCGACGCGCCGGTGGCCGCGCAGTTTCCGCAAGGCCCGGCGTATGGCGATTCGGCTAAAACCGTGAATCCAGCGGCTGCCAAGCAAGGGTGGCGCACGTTGTTTCACGACCCGGCATTGCAGGAATTGATTCAGGCGGCCTTGACCAATAACCGCGACCTGCGCGTTGCCGCGCTGAACGTCGAGGCGTTCAGGGCGCAGTATCAGATCCAGCGCGCCGACCTGTTCCCGGCTATTTCGGCGAATGGCAGCGGCAGCCGTCAGCGCTTGCCGGCCAGCATCACGCAGACCGGCAAGCCGTCGATCAGCTCGACGTATTCGGCGACACTCGGCATCAGTTCTTATGAACTGGATTTTTTCGGGCGTATCCGCAGCCTCAGTGAACAGGCAATGCAGAAGTACCTGGCCACCGAGCAAGCACAACGCAGCGCTGAATTGAGCCTGGTGGCGAATGTGGCGAATGCCTACCTGACCTGGCGCGCCGACCAGGAGCTGTTGGGGCTGACCCGCGAGACCCTGGAGTCTTACGAGGAAAGCCTGCGATTGACCACCAGCAGCCTGCAGGCAGGCGTCTCGTCTTCGCTGGATGCGGCCCAGGCACAAACCCGTGTCGAAAGCGCGCGTACCGACTTCGCACGTTATCAACGCCAAGTGGCACAGGACCTCAACAGCCTGACCCTATTGGTCGGGGGCGCGTTACCGGCGTCGTTGCCGGCAAGGCCGCTGGCCAGCGACTTGGTGGCCCAGATGCCGTCAGGCGTGCCCTCGGACCTGCTGCAACGACGTCCGGATATTCTGCAGGCCGAATACGAACTTAAAGCGGCCAACGCCAATATTGGTGCGGCCCGCGCAGCATTTTTCCCGAGTGTGAGCCTGACCGCGAATGCGGGCGCGTCGAGTGCCGAGCTGTCCAGCCTGTTCAAAGGCGGCTCCGGCAGTTGGACCTTTCAGCCGCAGATCAGCCTGCCGATTTTCAACGCCGGCAGCCTTCGCGCCAGCCTCAACTACTCCAAACTGCAAAAAGACATCAGCGTCGCCCAGTATGAAAAGGCGATTCAGACGGCATTCCGCGAAGTCGCCGACGGCTTGGCGGCACGCAAGACCTATGACGAGCAATTGAATGCACAACGCGATCTGGTGGCGGCGAACCAGAACTATTACAACCTCGCCGAGCGCCGCTATCGCCTCGGCGTCGACAGCAACCTGGTGTTTCTCGACGCACAACGTTCGCTGTTCGCCTCCCAACAGGCATTGATCACTGATCGTTTGGCGCAGTTGGTTGCCGAGGTGAATTTGTACACCGCGCTGGGCGGCGCATGGGCAGAAGCCAAACCGCTGGTCGTCGCCGAGACACGCCCATGAGCACCTTTGAGCCTGGCCAATATGTGCGCCTGCGCTCGGGCGGCAAGCGGATGCTGGTCATACACGTGCTGGAAACCGCGCAATTGACCAACACGTCACTGGTGCCCTGTGAGTATCAGGTAAAAAACCGCAAAACCCTGGGGTTCTACATCGCCGCCAACCTGCGGCTGGCGGACGCCCCGGCCTCGCCCGGCAATGCTGTTTGAAACCCCCGCCAACCCTGCACTTTCCGGCCGTGCAGCCTTGACCCAGAGAGCCCCGCCATGCCCCGCGTTTCCCGCAAACAAGCTGATCTCAACCGCGAAATCATCGTCGAGGCCGCTACCCATTTATTCCGTGAGCGCGGCCTGCACGGCATCAGTTTGTCGCAAGTAATGGCCGCTGCCGGCATGACCCACGGTGGTTTCTACGGGCATTTTTCGTCCAAGCAAGCCCTCGCCATCGAAGCGTGCCAGCGTGCACTCGAGAAATCGAACCAGGGCTGGCAGGAAAACATCAGCCGCAGTGATGATTCTGCAGCCGCGCGCGACGCCATCCTGCACGCGTACTTATCGCCAGCCCATCGCGACAACCCGGGCGATGGCTGTGCAATAGCGGCGTTTACTCCCGGTATGTGCTACGAACCCGCCGGCACAATGTTGCAGCACGCGTTTATCGAAGGCGTAGAACATTCGCTGGGGATATTTGAGCAACTTGAGGATGAAGACCGCCAGGCCTCGCTGGCCAGGTACGCGATGATGATCGGCGCCCTGACCCTCTCTCGTGCGACTCGCGGCAATGGCTTGTCAGACGAATTCCTCGATGCAGTGCGAAACACTCTGCTGCCAGATAGCACGTCACACGCGCACGTTCCTGCCTGCTAGGGATGCCTTTCGCAGAAAACCTGTGCTGGATGAACGGTCGGTAAATTCAGAAAAACCTTACGAAAGAAGAAAGTTTTTTACCTCAACAAAACGCTGCTTCTTACAAATACCGCATACTCATCCTCTAAAGCCCTTCAGGATGCGCCTTCCGATGCCCACCACTGTTCTGGTCCTGGTTGAAACCATTAACGACTACCTGCCAATCATCGAAAGTAATGACTTTCATGTGATTCTGGCGCCCACGCCCGCAGAGCGCGCTCAGGCGATCAAGGCCCATGGCGGGCAGATCAAGGCCGTTGTAACGCGTGGACCATTGGGCCTGTATGCCGAAGAAATCGCCGCGCTGCCGTTGCTCGAAATCATCTGCGTGATCGGTGCCGGCTACGAACACGTCGACCTGCAAGCGGCGAGCAATCGCGGGATCGTCGTCACCAACGGCGCCGGGGTGAATGCGCCGACGGTGGCCGATCACGCGATGGCGCTGCTGTTGTCGCTGGTGCGCGGCATTCCCCAGACCGATGCAGCGGTGCGCCGCAGCGAATGGCCGAAGGTGATGCGCCCTTCCCTGGGCGGCAAGCAACTGGGCATTCTCGGGCTCGGCGCGGTGGGCTTGGAGATCGCCAAACGTGCTGCCCTCGGCTTCGGCATGCAGGTGAGTTATCACAACCGTCAGCCGCGCGATGATGTGGACTACACCTACTGCGCCACCGCCGTGGAGTTGGCGCGCACCGCCGACTTTTTGATACTCGCCACCCCCGGCGGTGCAAGTACTCGCCATTTGATTGATCGCCACGCGCTGGACGCGTTGGGGCCGAACGGCTACCTGGTGAACATCGGGCGCGGCAGCGTCGTCGTGACCGCCGACCTGGTGTCGGCCCTTGAGCAACGGCGCATCGGCGGCGCGGCGCTGGATGTGTTCGACGACGAGCCTAAAGTGCCCGACGCCCTCAAGCACTTGAGCAACACCGTGCTCACCTCGCATGTGGCCGGGCTGTCGCCGGACGCGGCGCATGACACCGTGCAGCGCGTGGCCGACAACCTGGTGGAATATTTCGCTGGCCGTGCGGTACTGACGCCAGTGGCGCTACCCGCACGCAACTGAGCGTTGCATAAATGACCGATCAGGCACGCTGATCGTGCGCCAACACGCTAACCTATTAAGCCGCCCCGACCTTGTCGCTGGGCGGTGCTGCGCATTAGATTAACCAATAGTCCAAGGCCTACAGAATAAGCAGAAGGGATAAGTATGGCGCTGAACGACCAATCGACGCAGATTCGCGCTGGCGAAGAACTTGATGCCAACCTCATTGATCCCTACCTTAAAGCGCATATTCCGGGCTTGAGCGGCACGCCCAAGATCAGCCAGTTCCCCGGTGGCGCGTCGAACCTGACCTACTTGCTGGAATACCCGGGCCAGGAATTTGTGTTGCGGCGCCCGCCGTTTGGTCACAAGGCCAAGTCTGCCCACGACATGGGCCGCGAGTACCGCATTCTCAATCAGCTTAAAGACGGCTTTCCGTATTGCCCCAAGGCCTACGTGCACTGCACCGACGCGTCGTGATCGGCGCCGAGTTCTATGTGATGGAACGCGTCAACGGCATCATCCTGCGCTCCGACCTGCCGGCTGAACTGGGCCTGGATACGAGCAAAACCGAGGCGCTGTGCAAAAGCTTCATCGACAAATTTGTCGAGCTGCATCAGGTCGACTACAACGCCTGCGGCCTGGCCGACCTGGGCAAGCCTGAAGGGTACGTGCAACGGCAGATTCGCGGCTGGAGCGAGCGTTATGAAAAAGCCCTGACCCCCGACGCACCGCGCTGGGAAGCCGTGCGCGCGTGGCTCAACGACAAGATGCCGGCCGACCACCCGACCTCAAGCATCGTGCACAACGATTACCGCTTCGATAACGTGATTCTTGACCCGCACAACCCGATGCAGATCATCGGCGTGCTGGACTGGGAACTGACCACCCTCGGCGACCCGCTGATGGACTTGGGCAACACCCTGGCCTACTGGATCGAAGCCTGCGACCCTGCGCCGGTGCAACTGATGCGTCGCCAACCGAGCAACGCCCCCGGCATGCTCACCCGCCGCGAGTTCGTCGATTACTATGCCGAACGCTCGGGCATCCAGATCGACAATGTCGACTTTTACTACACCTACGGCCTGTTTCGCCTGGCCGGTATTGTGCAGCAGATCTATTACCGCTTCTTCCATGGCCAGACCCAGGACAAACGCTTTGCGCAGTTCATCCACATGAACGCGTTGCTGGAGCAGATGAGCCTGAACGTCATCGGCAAATCCGCGCTCTGATCGCACACAAAAAGGAACCCCCATGTCCAAGACCAACCTGTTCGACCTCGACGGCAAGATCGCTTTTGTTTCCGGCGCCAGCCGCGGTATCGGTGAGGCCATCGCCAAGTTGCTGGCCCAGCAAGGCGCGCATGTGATTGTGTCCAGCCGCAAGCTCGAAGGCTGCCAGCACGTGGCGGATGCGATCATCGAAAGCGGCGGCAAAGCCACTGCGGTGGCGTGCCATATCGGCGAAATGGAGCAGATCACTCAGGTGTTCGCCGGCATCCGCGAACAGTTTGGCCGGCTGGATATTCTGGTCAACAATGCCGCGACCAACCCACAATTCTGCAATGTGCTCGACACCGACCTCGGCGCGTTCCAGAAGACGGTTGACGTGAATATCCGAGGGTATTTCTTCATGTCGGTAGAAGCCGGCAAGCTGATGCGCGAGAACGGCGGCGGCAGCATCATCAACGTGGCGTCGATCAACGGCGTTTCGCCGGGCGTGTTCCAGGGTATCTATTCGGTGACCAAGGCCGCGGTGATCAATATGACCAAAGTGTTTGCCAAGGAATGCGCAGCCTTTGGTATCCGTTGCAACGCCCTGCTGCCCGGCCTGACCGACACCAAATTCGCCTCGGCACTGGTGAAAAACGATGCGATCCTGAAAATGGCCCTGGCGCAGATCCCGCTTAAACGTGTGGCCGACCCTAGCGAAATGGCCGGCGCGGTGTTGTTCCTGGCCAGCGACGCATCGAGCTACACCACCGGCGTTTCGCTGAACGTAGACGGTGGTTTCTTGTCCTGATCAAGTGCTTCATGTGGGAGGGGGCTTGCTCCCGATAGCGCTAGCCCGGTCGGCTTTTGCATTGACTGACACACCGCTATCGGGAGCAAGCCCCCTCCCACAGAGGCAGCGTTCATCCAGATGTTGTTGCGACGGGCAAACGCAAATACCAAAGCCAATAAAGATCAAAATGTGGGGAGGGCCTTGCTCCCACAGAGGCAGCGCTAATCCCGATGTTTTTGCGACGGGCAAACGCAAATACCGCAGCCAATAAAGATCAAAATGTGGGAGGGGGCTTGCTCCCGATAGCGGTAGCCCGGTCGGCAGATCCACTGACTGACCCAGAGCTGGTTTGGCTGAGCGTCATGGGCGAGAAAATTGCTGGCGGAGCCTGTCGATTCGCAGGCGACAACAGCAGCCTTCAAGATGGTCGTTGACCATACCCGTTGCCTGCATCAGTGCGTACATCGTGGTCGGGCCGACGTAGGTCCAGCCGCGCTTCTTCAAGGCTTTGGACAATCGCACCGAGGCCGGTGACGTCGGGTTGCCGGTCCAATAGGCCATATCCACCACGGCTGGGCGCTCGTCCTCAGCGGGCTCAAACGCCCAAAGCCATCGCGCCAGTGACCCGGTTTCATCCACCAGCTCACACGCCCTGCGTGCGTTATTGATCGTAGAGACGATTTTCGCGCGGTTGCGCACGATGCCCGGGTTTTGCATCAGCCGTTCAATATCGGCCTCGCCAAACTGTGCGACCTTGCGAAAATCAAAGCCTGCAAAGGCCGCCCGAAACTGCTCGCGCTTGCGCAGAATGGTGATCCACGCCATGCCCGCCTGAAACCCCTCCAGGCAAATCTTTTCGTACAACCGAATATCATCCGCCACCGGCACGCCCCATTCGTGGTCGTGGTAGCGCAGGTACTCAGGCGCAGCCGTGCGCCAAGCGCAGTGCGTCAGCCCTGTTGGGTCGGTGGTCAATCCTGGCTGGTCCATGCATCACCTCGCGTGTCAGGCGACGGATGATAAGCGATAAAAATTCCACCCCGCCATTGGAAATCAAAATATTCAAGAAGAAGGCTACATGAGTATCAGAACTTACTTTCATCCAAGTTCCATATTCAACCTAACATTCGCGTAACTGTTTCAGAAAGATGCGTAGCTATTGAGGAATCGAAACTTTCCCAACTAATATCTTTACGCACTTATAAAAAATAACAACGCCAGGAGTTGGAAATGCGAAGACTCACTATTATGGTTGCTGGGCTCTTGTTATCGGGAGTATTCAGCCTGTCCGACACTTACGCGACGCCCGTTGCGCCGGAACCGGACATTTATGCGCTGGCCTCTTCCGAGCGATGGCTAACCACCAAGGTGTATGTCGAAGGGGCGCCCGAGACGGACGTCAAGGCGAATTACCCCGGCGTGGTAGGCATATCGATGTGGGACCCACAGCGCAACCGCTATGAATTTTTCTACACCGATACCGGGCTGTCGAAACACGCGAATGGCGGCGGCGGCTACTTTCTGGTCACCGGCGACAAGAAAACGCACATCCTGATCCCCGACGTCGGCCGAACAGAACCATTGTCAGAAGGCTCGAAAAACTTGATAACAGCGAATTCACCTACTCTCGCGAAGTACCTCGCGACATGGTAGCCAACCAACCACTCGTGCGCATTTATGTCGTGCACGCGCCTTATGACGGCCCGATAAAAACCACCCTTTCAAACTGAATGACAACGCCCAAACCGCCGATCAAAAAACAATAAGGACCCAGGTACATGAAGATGAATATTTTCGCCTCCGCCAAGTCACTTTTAATACCGCTGGTGCTGACCCTTCTGCTGCCCGGCACCGTCAGCGCACAGGCCGCCGCCCCGGCAAAAAATGTCGCCGCCACCGCTGATAACGCCGTCATGTTGACGGTCTTTCTTAAACACGATCAATCTCGGCCGCTGGGCGCGTTGAAAACCCAGCTTGCCCAGCAGGCGTTTCACAAAGTATTCCCGCCTGCCGGCGTCGAAGTGGTGAGTTGGAACATCACGATGGGCATCGGGCAGGTCGTGGTGTTGCGGCTGCCGGCATCGCGCCTGGCAGAAGTAAATCTTGCGATAGAAAACACCGCCTGGGGCGTTTACCAAACGGAATTTTTTCCAACGTACGATTTCATGGCAATAGCACAAGCCGAGCAGAACAAGGCGCGCCAGGCAGGTAGCGCTGAGTAATGTGGCCTTCACCACGCCCTGATTGCAGGTGTGGTGCCAGGTAATAAACAGTGCCCCAACAAAAAGCCCCCGTATCTCACGATACGGGGGCTTTTGTTTTACCGAGGGATCAAGCCGGTTGCAGCAGTACCGACTGACCACTCAACGCCAGGTCCAGCAACTCGCGGTTGGCAACCGCGTACATGGCGTAGTCCGTGCCGACGGCGGCACGAATTTCCACCATCATCGCGCGCCAGCGATCAGCCATGTCCTGGTGCTGCTCAAGCCACAGGGCCACGCGGGCTTCCATGTCGTGTGGCGCGTCGGCCATTTGCAGCACAGAGATGGTGATCGCGCGTTGCTGCCAGTCCACGTCGTCGCGGAAGGCCTCGCGGGCTTGGGCCTGCCAGTTGTTGGCCACCGGCAGATCGCTGATCTGCTGCAAGTACCACGGCAGGTCCAGGGCGCTGCCGACGGCGAAGTAGGCCTTGGCCACTTCGGCGGCGTCATGCCCGGTCACGTCGGCGGCCTCGATGATCGGCAACAAGGTGTACAGGTGATTCGTCCCTGCGACCATGCGTGCCAACAACTCCGGTACACCCGCTTCGGTGTAAGCCTGGTAACGGGTCTGCCAGCCTTCGCGGGTCGGACCTTCGAGCAGTTCGTCGAGCTTGAGGCCCAACGCGGCCAGGTGCGGACCGAAGTGCGCGGTGTCACGGCCAGCATCTTGCTCGTTGCGACGGCTGCGCAAGAACCAGCGCGTAGCGCGACGGCCGAGGCGCATCAGCTCGTCCATCAGTTCCAGTTGCACGTCGGCCGACACCTGGTGGTCCAGGGCTTCGATCTGACGGAACCAGTGCGGGAGATGGAAAATGTCACGCACGATCACATAAGCGCCCGCCACGTTCGCCGGGCTCATGCCGGTCGACTCTTTGAGCCGCTGCACGAAGGTGATGCCCATGTGGTTGACCAGGTCGTTGGCGATCTGGGTGCTGACGATCTCACGCTTCAGACGGTGGCGACGCATCGCATCGCCGAACTTGGCCACCAGGCTCGGTGGGAACGCGGTCTCCATGTCACGGGTCAGGTAGTCGTCATCCGGTACCTGCGACTTGAGCAAGGCTTCCTTGAGGTCGATTTTGCTGTAGGAGATCAACACCGACAGCTCCGGACGCGTCAGGCCCTTGCCCAAGCCGGCGCGCTCGCTGAGCTGCTCCTCGGTCGGCAGGTACTCGATGGCGCGGTCCAGCTTGCCGCGGCCTTCCAGGTCGCTCATCAGGCGTTTGTACTCGGCAGCACGCTCGTAGGCACGGCGCGCGGCCAGGGACAGGGCCTGGGTTTGCTTGTAGTTGTTGCCCAACACCAGGTGACCGACTTCGTCGGTCATGCTCGCCAGCAACTGGTTGCGTTGCTTGTCGGTCATGTCACCGGCCTGCACCACTTCGTTGAGCAGGATCTTGATGTTCACTTCGTGGTCGGAGCAATCCACGCCACCGGCGTTGTCGATGAAGTCAGTGTTGGAACCGCCGCCATTCAGGCCGAATTCCACACGCCCCAACTGGGTCATGCCGAGGTTACCGCCCTCGCCCACTACCTTGCAGCGCAGCTCGTTGCCATTCACGCGCAACGCGTCGTTGGCCTTGTCGCCCACGTCGGCGTGGCTTTCAGTGCTGGCCTTGACGTACGTACCGATACCGCCGTTCCACAACAGGTCTACCGGCGCCTTGAGCAAGGCGTTCAGCAGTTCGGTCGGGGTCAGCTTGTCGGCCTTGATGTCGAAGCGCTCTTTCATCTGTGGCGAAATGGCGATGCTTTTCGCGCTGCGCGAGAAGATACCGCCGCCTTCAGACATGATGCTGACGTCGTAGTCGGTCCACGCCGAACGCGGCAGCTCGAACATGCGCTGGCGCTCGACGAAGCTGGTCGCCGGGTTCGGGTTTGGGTCGATAAAGATATGCAGGTGGTTGAAGGCCGCGACCAGTTGCAGCTTGTCGGACATCAACAGGCCGTTACCGAACACGTCACCGGCCATGTCGCCGACGCCGACCACGGTAATATTGTCTTCCTGCACGTTGATGCCGCGCTCACGGAAGTGACGCTGCACACCGACCCACGCGCCCTTGGCGGTGATGCCCATTTTCTTGTGGTCGTAACCGGCGGAACCACCGGAGGCGAACGCATCGCCCAGCCAGAAGCCGTAGTCGATGGCGATACCGTTGGCGATGTCAGAGAAGGTTGCCGTGCCCTTGTCGGCGGCGACTACCAGGTACGGGTCATCGTCGTCATGCCGTACGACGTTGGCCGGTGGCACCAGGGCGCCGTCCTTGAGGTTGTCGGTGATGTCCAACAGGCCCGAAATGAAGATGCGGTAGCAGGCGATGCCCTCGGCCGCGATCTCGTCCCGGGTGCCGCCCAACGGCAGGCGACGCGGCAGGAAGCCGCCCTTGGCGCCCACCGGCACGATCACCGAGTTCTTCACTTGCTGGGCTTTTACCAGGCCGAGCACTTCGGTGCGGAAGTCTTCTTCACGGTCGGACCAGCGCAGGCCACCACGCGCCACGTTACCAAAGCGCAGGTGCACGCCTTCGACACGCGGCGAGTAAACGAAGATTTCAAATTTGGGCACCGGCTTCGGCAATTCAGGAATCGCGTGCGGGTTGAACTTGAAGCTGAAGTACGACTTGTTCTGGCCGTTGGCATCCGCCTGGTAGAAGTTGGTGCGCAAGGTGGCTTTGATCAGGTCCAGGTAACGACGCAGGATACGGTCTTCGTTGAGCACCTGAACGTCGTCCAGAGCGGTAACGATGGCTTGTTCCAGGCGTTGCTGCTTGTCTTCCAGGTCATCGGCGCTGAGCTTGCGCGCGAGATAGAAGCGGGTTTTGAACAACCGGGTCAACTCGCGGGCGATGTCGGTGTGGTTGTTCAAGGTGCTGGCGATGTAACCCAAGTCGAAGCCCAGGCGAATCTGCTTCAAGTAACGCGCATACGCACGCAGCAGCGCAACGTCGCGCCATGGCAGGCCGGCGGTCAGCACCAGGCGGTTGAACGCATCGTTCTCGGCGTCGCCGTGAACAATGTGCACAAACGCGTCTTGCAGCGTGTCGTTGAGCTGTTGGATGTCCAGGTTCACGCCTTCGGCGGCGATGAACGCAAAATCATGAATCCAGAACTCACGGCCATTCGCGTGACGCAGGCGGTACGGGAACTCACCCAGCACGCGCAGGCCGAGGTTTTCCAGAATCGGCAGCACGTCGGACAGCGCCAGCGGGGTATCCGCGTGGTAAAGCTTGCAATGCAGCTCGCGCTGGCCCGAGACCTGGCCCAGCGGCTGATAGAAGCTCATCACCAGCGGGTTGGCTTCGGTGAGGCTATTGAGGTGCTGCATGTCGACCACGGCCGAATGCGCCGCGAAACGCTCGCGGTAACCCGCCGGGAAGCCTTTCGGGAAGTCGGCCAGCACGTTGGTGCCATGCGCTTCGCCAAAGCTTTCGATGACCAGGCTGGAATAGTCGTCCTGCCAGCTGCGGCAAGCCTGTATCACTTCTTTTTCCAGTTGCAGCGTGTCGATGTCCAGGCGGTTCTTCGGGTCCACCCGCAGAATCAGCTGCACACGGGCCAGCACCGACTCAGAGAAGAACGTCCAGAATTCGCAGTCCGAGGCTTTCAGGCGATCCATCAGCACTTGCTGGATTTTCTGGCGCACTTCGGTGGAGTAAACGTCGCGCGGCACGTAGGCCAGGCAGTAGCAGAAACGACCGTACGGGTCTTTGCGCAGGAACACGCGGATCTTGTTGCGCTCCTGGATCTGCACGATCGACATCACGGTGCTGAACAGCTCGTCAACCGGGGTCTGGAACAGGTCATCGCGCGGCAGCACTTCAACGACCTGCGCAAGCTCCTTACCCAAGTGAGCCTTGGACTGAAAGCCCGAGCGGCGTTCGATTTCGGCCACTTTACGGCGGATGTAAGGGATCACGCGCACGCTTTCGCCGTACACCGAAGAGGTGTAGAGGCCCATGAAACGGCATTCCTTGATGACTTTACCGTCGGCGTCGATCTGGCGGATCGATACGTAGTCCGGGTAAGCCGGGCGATGCACGCGGCTTGGGTGCGCAGCCTTGGCGAACGACAGCACAACCGGCTCGTTCAGGTAGGCCACCGCGTAGTCTTCGATGCGCAGGTCTTCAGCGGTAAGGCCGGCGCGCAATAGCTTGGTCAGGCCGAGGAACGAATCGGCGTCATATTCGATATGACCGCCATCCGCCTCGTCACGTACCACAAATTCTTCATAACCGAGGAAGGTGAAGTGGTTGCCCACCAGCCATTCCAGGAAATTTTTGATCTCGGCTTTTTTTTCGCCGTCGATCACGAACTGGCTGGCGTCGACGCCGGCCAGCAGCTCCTGGACCTTGGCTTTCATCGGCTCGAAATCCGCCACGGCCACGCGCACTTCGCCTAGTACCTGCTCAAGCTCTTTGCTCAGCACGTGCAGTTCGGCGGCATTCGCGCAGCGGTCGATTTCCAGGTACATCAGCGATTCTTGCTGGATGCCTTCGCCCTGAGTGCCTTTGGCGAGGATTTCCAGCAGCTCGCCCTTGCTGCCACGGCGTACGCTGAGCACGGTGGTTTGCAGGGTATGGATGCTGTAGCCACGACGGTTCAGCTCGGTACGTACCGAGTCCACCAGAAATGGCAGGTCATGGTGCAGCACTTCGACCGCGGTGTGGGTCGACTGCCAGCCATGACGTTCGTAATCGGGGTTGTAGACGCGCACTTGCGGTTGGGTGTGATCAAAGCGCTCAAGCAGGCGCCAGGCAGACAACGTGCAACCGGCCAGGTCGGAAAGGCGACGCTGGGTCAGTTCGTCCAGAGAAATGATGCCGAAAAATTGTTCAGCGAACAGCGCCACTTGTGGCAGTGCCTGTTCACTGATGTGCTGCGCCAGTGCCGCTTGCAGTTGGTGCTGAAAGTCGGCCTTGCTGGCTGCGGTGAAGAACGCCATCTGTGGTACTCCGCTTGGGCTTGTTATTGATGGAAGCGTCGCGCGTTATCCCCTCGCGGGGAAGACCGTCAGCGCTGTTCGTCGTAGCGATAGGGCTAACCATAAACGAATCAGGGTGACAGGTGGGTGAAGCTGGACAAGACAATCAGGTCACATACAACTTCCATGGGAGGCGCGCCTTGCCGGGTGACGGTACGACGGGCAGGTCAGACATCCGGCGCAGGCCGCATCCGTTGCGCAGCTTAACCAGTGTGGGAAGCCAGCTGCTTGCGACGCTGCGACATATTCGGTCATCGGCACGCAGGCTCGGGATTACTGACACACGATGCAGCACAAAATTCGCTGGAATGGCACAATTGGCCCGCTGCGCTCTTCCCCCAGACAGGATTTCCCATGCTGCAACTGAAAACCGACGCATTGATGGCCACCCCGTGCGACGAAGAAGAAGACAACATGGCCATGCTCTGCTGTCACGGTAAAAACGGCGAGATGTTCATGCTTTCGCGTTACCCGGATGAAGACGACGTGGAACTCACTTGGGATTACGAGCCGTCGAACCTGGAGGATCTGAAGGTCACGCTGAGTGACACCACGTTGCTGATCGAGCTGGCTGCAGGCGATGCCGATGCACTGGGCGGCAACGACCCGCTTACGATCACCCACAGCACCGCCGCGTCGGACCTGGCTGAAGTTGAGCAAACCCTGCAGAACATCCTTAAAGGCACCGGTACTTTCATCCGAATTTAAACCCCGTGTGAGAGCCGGGCTTGTGTGGAAGCCGGGCTTGTGTCGGAGCCGGGCTTGTGTGGGAGCCGGGCTTGTGTGGGAGCGGGCTTGCTCGCGATGGCGGTGTGTCAGATACGTATTCTTCGACTGGACACACCGCCATCGCGAGCAAGCCCGCTCCCACAGTTGACTGCGTTCGGCCTGGGGCATCCACACAGCACGCTTGCACAGGGATTTGTGCGATATACACAAAATTCCTACAAGTTTTCCTAAAA
>NZ_VUAZ01000095.1 GCF_009296165.1 Pseudomonas kitaguniensis
GCTTGCTCGCGATTGCATCAACTCGGTGTACCTGATGCACCATGGTGCCTGCATCGCGAGCAAGCCCGCTCCCACAGCACACTTAAAAAACCTGGCCCGCCGTGACCATCGGCGGCAGCGTGCCGAGCAGCGAGACAGCGCCGACTGCGCCAATCCCCAGTAACCATTCGAGCATCACACTGGCCTGCAACGCGCCCACGCGTCGCTCGCACTCCCGAACGCGCAACCGGTTGAGCAATGCCAGCCCCAACATCCCCAGCACCAGCAGCACCTTGATCAACAAAATCAACGCAAAACCACTGAACAAAGGCGTGGGCCACAGTTGCCCGGTCAACACACGAACATTGATCAAACCCGTCAGCACCAAGCCCGCGACCAGGGCGTAACCTGCGCCGCTGAAGCGCGTGAGAACGGGTTGCAGCGCGTGCTCATGCGACCGTCTGAGGATCAATACCAGCAGCAACAACCCGCCGAGCCAGGCACCGACGCAGACCAAATGCACCACTTGATTAAGCATCAGCAACTGCCCGCCAAGCCCACTGAGCATGGCGCCATGGCCTACCGGTGCCAGCGTCGCCAACAGCAGCGCAAGCAATGGCAGGCGCAACGCCGGCCAGGGTTTGATCAGCGCAATGACCAGCAGCAGGTTAATCAGCAGATGCCAGACCCACACCTGGCCAAAAAAGGTTTTGCCCAGCACCAACTGCACCGTGGTCAGTTGCAGCGCCGCGTCCCAACTGCCGGCCATGCTGGCCGTGATCAACAAAAGCCACGCCACGCCGGAACCCAATCCCAGCCACGCGAGCGCGCGAGTAATGCGCAGCAGTTGCCGGTCCAGTGCCGGCTGCGGTTCAGCGCCGAGCAGCCAGGGCCTGAACACACAGGCCCCGAACATCAACAACACGACGATGAAATGCATGAAGCGGCACAGCACCAGCAGCGTCGCCATAGGTTATTGGCCGACCTTGAAGCTGTACTCGCCGTTGCTCTTGTGGGTGTCGACCGACACTGCGTTCCACACCACTTTGTACTGGCCTGGCGCGAGCGGGGCGGCGGGCGTCACCACCAGGGTTTTCTTGTCGGCGTCCGGGGTGTCGAGACCTTTGATGGCGACTTCGGTGCCGTCTTTGCTCAACGACACCTTGGTGAAGGTGGCCTCGATACCTTCGCTGAAGCTCAAGCGCAGGTCGGCTGGCGCGGCAACCGTGCTGTCGGCGGCAGGCGTGGTATTTTTCAGGTGGGCATGCGCAAACGCCGCCGAGGCACCAAGCAAAGAGGCAAGCAGCGCGACGGTGGTCAGGGTTTTTTTGATCAACATTGTGCAATACCAATCAATCGGAAGGAGCGCGCAGTGTACGAAGTTTCGACGCCGCCTGCCCACCTCGCCACTGCTTAAAACCGATGTAATACCCTCACCTGTGGGAGCGGGCTTGCTCGCGATAGGGCCAACTCGGTTCCCTAATCAACCGCCCGCTTGCCAACCGCCCCCCAGCGCCGTGACCAACCCCACGCTCGCCTGCAACTGCCGCGTCTGCACCGCTTGCAATGCCCTTTGCGCCTGTAACGCCGCCGTCTGCGCGGTCACCACGTCCAGATAACTCACGGCCCCCGCTTGATAGCTGTTCATCGCCAAGGCTTGCGTGTGTTGCGCCGCGTCCGCCGCCGCTTGCTCATCCTGCGCCTGCTGCTGCAAATCCCTTAGCTGCGCCAGGTTATCTTCCACCTCGCGCACGGCTTTGAGCACCTGGCTGCGGTACTGCGCCGAGGCTTGTTCAAACTCGGCCTTGGCTTGGCGTTCGTTGGCACTCAAACGCCCGCCGTCAAAGATCGGCAGGTTAACCAAAGGCCCGAGTGCCCAGTAGCGATTGCCTGCCGAAAGCAGATTGCCGACGCCCTGCGTCTGCCCGCCAATCAACCCGGTCAAACTGAAATCCGGGTACCACGCAGCTTTGGCCACGCCGATATTGGCGTTGGCCGCAAACACTCTGCGTTCCGCCGCTGCGATGTCCGGACGGCGTTGTAGCAGAAGGCTCGGCAACTGCGACGGAATCGCCGGTAACGCAATCAAGTGCGGGCTGGCTGGCAAGCTGAAGTCGCTGGCCGCCACGCCGGTCAACTCGGCAATCGCATGCTCGGTCAGGTTGCGTTGCCCGCGCACGTCATCCAACTGGGCTTTGGCCTCGGCCAGTTGGTTTTGCGCACGCGTCAGGTCCAGCTCCGACGCTATCTGGCCTTCGTAGCGACTGCGCGTCAGTTGCAACGCCTGGCTGAAGTCATCCAGCGAGCTGTTGAGAATTCGCGCCTGCGCATCCAGCCCATTGAGCTGCACATACAGCGTCGCCAGTTGCTGTTGCAGGCTCAGGCGCGCCACCGCCAGGTCATCCGCCGACGCTTGCACCTGGGCATCACCGGCCGCCACCTGGTTGCGAATTTTGCCCCACAGGTCCACGTCGTAGCTCAGCGAAAACCCTGCGCTGTTGCTGTTGTAGATCGACGGCTGGGTGGTCCCGCGCAAGGGCCGCGAGTCCGATTGGCGTTGGCGCAACGGTTGCGCGCTGGCGCTGATCTGCGGGAACAACCCGGCATGCAATTGGCTGGCATAGGCTTGCGCGGCATCGAAGTGCGCGAGTGCCGCCGCCAGGTCCGGGTTGGCCGTGAGCAGGTGTTGTTGCAGGTCATTCAAGCGCGAATCGTTGTACAGCGTCCACCACTGCGGGGCCAGTTGGTCGGACGGTTGCGCGCTGTGCCACGGGCCATCGCTGGTCTGTTCGCGGTAGCCCGCCGGCAGGTCAATCGACGGCACCTTATAGGTGGGCGCCATCGAGCAGCCGTGCAAGGCCAGCAGCATCAATGCGGCGAAGGGCTTAAACCTTGGGCGCATGCGCACCTCCGGCGTCGGCCAGTTGCACGCGGTCGCCTTCGCGCAGCGCATCGGGCGGGTTGTCGACCACGCGGTCGGCGGGTTTCAGGCCCTGGTCGATCACCAGGCGCTCGCCGAGGTCGAGGCCGATGTGGATGTCTTGCAGGTGCACTTGGTTGTGCGCGTCCAGCAGCGCAACTTGGGTGCCTTGGGCGCGGAAGATCAGCGCGCTGGCCGGGATGCTCACGCCATGCGTGTCGGCCGGAATCGGCAAGCTGGCTTCGGCGTAATCGCCGGGCAGCAACTCGCCATTGGGGTTGTCGGCAACGAACTGCGCGAGCAGCGTGCCGGAGCGCCGGTCGATGGCGGTGGAGTCGCCGATCAGGCGCGCGTTGAAGTGCTCGCCGGGATGTTCGGGCACCGTCAGTTCGGCCTCGAGGCCTGTGTGGATGACCGCCGCGTAGTTCTGCGGCACCGGCACATAGAGGCGCAATTGGTGCGTGTCTGCGAGGTTGAACAGCTCGGGGTCGCTGTCGGTGTCGGCCTTGATCAACTGGCCAATGTCGGTGTTGCGCGCGGTGATGGTGCCGGCGAACGGCGCGCGAATAGTCTTGTAGCTTTCCAGTGCCGACAGCCGCGCATAGTCGGCGGCGGCAGCTTGGGCGTTGGCTTTGGCGGCGGCGGCGTTCGAGGTTTTTTCATCGGCCTCCTGGCGCGACACCGAGTGGCTGGCCAGCAGGTTTTGCCAGCGCGTGGCGGTGGTTTCGGCCAGGCGGGCGTTGGCCTGCTCTTGCACCAGGCGCGCGTGGGTTTGCGCCAGTTGCTGGTCGAGGTCGGGGCTGTCGATTTCCGCCAGTATTTGCCCGGCTTTGACCTGCGTGCCGATGTCGGCCTTCCAGTCTTTTAAATAGCCGCTGACCCGCGCGTGAATCGGCGCCTTGCTCCAGGCCTCCAAGTGCGCAGGCAGGCGCAGGGTGTCACCCGCAACGTTCTGCTGAGGTTGAAACACCATCACCTGCGGGATGGCGGCGGTTTCGGTCCAGGCGGTAACCGATTGTTCATGCAGCGTGCGGGCGTGCAGGCCGTTGGCGACCAACAGCGCTGCCAGCGTCAGGCCGCCGGCACCCATGAGCATCAGACGCTTGCGCGAGGGTTTGTGATCAGACGACATGTGGGGTTTCTCCAACTGCAGCGCGAGTAGGGTGACGACCGTGGACCAGGCTGAAGACCACGGGAACAAACAACAATGTGGCGACGGTGGCGAAGATTAAACCGCCGATCACCGCGCGCCCGAGCGGAGCGTTTTGCTCCTCGGACAGTGCCAGCGGCAGCATGCCGATGATCATCGCCAAGGCGGTCATGCACACCGGGCGAAAACGTGTGTAACCGGCCTCCATGGCCGCCTTCAGCGCATCGCCATGTTCGGCCAGGCGTTCACGGCAGAAGCTCACCACCAGAATCGAGTTGGCGGTGGCCACGCCCATGCACAAGATGGCGCCGGTGAGTGCGGGCACCGACAATGAGGTGCCGCTGAGGAACAGCATCCACACGATGCCCGCGAGTGCGGCCGGCAAGGCGGTGATGATCACAAACGGGTCGGCCCAGGATTGGAAGTTGACCACGATCAGCAGGTAAATCAGCACCACCGCGCCGAGCAAGCCGAAGCTCAAGCCACTGAAGGCTTCATGCAGCGCATCGATCTGCCCGTGCAGGCTGATAACCGCGCCTTTGGGGCGCATGGACGCGGTGTCGTCGAGCACTTTTTGCACGTCGCGCGCCACGCCACCGAGGTCGCGACCCTGCACGTTGGCGTACAGGTCCAGCGTCGGCTGGATGTTGTAATGGGTGACCACCGCCGGGCTTTGCACGCGGGAAATGCTCGCCAGGCCGCCGAGTATTTGCGACTGGCCATTCGCGCCGGTGACCGGCAAGGCCGCAAGCGACGGCAGGCTGTCGAGGCGGTATTGCGGGGTGGCGGCGACGATGGAGTACGACACGCCGTTGGCCGGGTTAAGCCAGAACGTCGGCGCCACTTGGGAGCTGCCGGCAAGCGAGGCAACCATGCTGTTGGTCACGTCGCGTTCGGTAATGCCCAAGCCATTGGCGCGCAGGCGGTCGACATTCACTTGCAGCGATGGGTAGCCGGTGGACTGCTGGATACGCAGGTCGGCAATGCCCGGTACATGTTGCAGGCGACGTTCCAGTTCGACGGCGTAGGCGCGGTTTTCTGCATCGCTGCGCCCGGAGATTTTCACGTCCAGCGGGGCCGGCGCACCGAAGTTGAGGATCTGGCTGCTGATGTCGGCCGGCAGGAATGCAAAGTGGCTGCCGGGGAAACTTTGCGGCAAGGCTTCGCGCAGTTTTTTCACGTAGTTGGCGGTGGGCGCGTGGTCCTTTTTCAAGCTGACTTGAATGTCACCGTCCTGCGGGCCGATGGTGCCGCTGCTGCTATAGGCCATGTCGATGCCGCTGAGCGGAATGCCGATGTTGTCGACGATGGTGTCGAGTTCGTCGGCCGGGATAACCTCGCGAATCCGCGCTTCAATACGGTCGAACGCCGCCGCGCTTTCTTCGATGCGCGTGCCCAGCGGCAAGCGTACGTGGAGGGCGAGGGCGCCCGCGTCGGTGGCCGGGAAAAAGTCCTGGCCCAAGCTTGGCAACAGCAGGAACGAGGCGAGTACGCAGGCCAGGAAGCCTGCGATAAAACGCTTGCGAGTGCCCAATGCCAACGTCAGCAGGCCGTGGTACGTGTCGCGGATGTTCGAAAAGTGCCGTTCGAAACCTTGCTGAAAATTCAGCACCGACTGCAGCACGGCGTTGCGTGGTTTCGCGTGCTGCTCACCTTCATGGTGGTTGATGAATTGATCTTCGGGGTGATGGCCTGCGCCTTGTTCCGGTGTGTGCGGCTTGAGCAGGAACATCGCCAGTGTCGGCACCAGCGTGCGCGAAAGAATGAACGAGCTGGCCATGGCAAAAATCACCGCCAGCGCCATCGGCCGGAACAGGTAACCGGCGATGCCTTGCAGCAAAAACATCGGCACAAACACGATGCAGATACACAGCAGCGAGACGAACGCCGGGCCGACGATTTGCGCGGCGCCATCCAGAATCGCAGTCCTGACTGCCTTGCCTTGCTCAAGGTGCCAGTTGATGTTTTCGATGGTCACCGTGGCGTCGTCGACCAGAATGCCCACCGCCAATGCCAGCCCGCCGAGAGTCATCACGTTGAGGGTTTGCCCGCTGACGGCCAGCAGCGCGATGGCCGACAGCACCGCCAAGGGAATCGAGGCGGCGATGATCAGCGTCGAGCGCCAACTGCCGAGGAACAGCAGGATCATCGCGCTGGTCAACAGGGCGGCGATGATGCCTTCCTGGGCCACGCTGCCCACCGATTGCTTGACGAACACCGAGGCGTCACCCAGCAGCGAGGTCTTCAGCGACGGCGGTAGGGTTTCGTTGATGCGCGGCAGCATTTGGCGGATGCCGTCGATGATCGACAGGGTGGAAATGCTGCCGTTTTTCAACGCAGGCATCAGCACTGCGCGGTGGCCGTCGACACGCACGATGTTGGTTTGCGGCGGTGAGCCGTCACGCACGTGAGCCACCTGGCCGATGGTGATAATCGCGCCGTTCACGGTTTTGATCGGCAGGTCGTTCAGCTCGTCAATCGCCTTGGGGCTGTTGTTGAGCAATATCGTGTATTCGTTGCGGCCGAGCTTGGCGGTGCCCACCGGGATGATCTGGTTCTGCAACGCCAGCGCATTGCCCACGTCCTGTGCCGACAGGCCTTTGGCGGCCAACGCTTGCGGGTCGAGGTCGAGGGTGATCTGGCGCTGCTTGCCGCCCATCGGGGTCGGCATCGCCAGGCCGGGCAGGGCGCTTAACGGCAGGCGAATGTTGTTCTGCACCAGGTCGCGAATCTTCGCTTCCGAGAGGCTCGGGCTGGAAAATGCCATTTGCAGGATCGGCACCGTGGAGGCGCTGTAGTTGAGGATCAGCGGCGGCGTGATGCCCGGTGGCATTTGCTTCAGCACGGTTTGTGAGACCGCCGTCACCTGGGCGTTGGCGGTGCGTATATCCACGCCGGGCTGGAAGAAGATTTTCACGATGCCCATGCCTGGCAACGACTGCGATTCGATGTGCTCGATGTCGTTAACGGTGGTGCTCAGGGAGCGCTCGTAGGTGTAAATCACCCGGCCGGCCATGGCGTCCGGTGACAAGCCGTTGTACTGCCAGACCACGGCGACCACGGGGATGCCGATATCGGGAAACACATCCGTAGGGGTTCGCAGGGCCGCCATCGGCCCGATGATGCAGATGAATATGGCCAACACGATAAACGTGTACGGCTTGTGCAGTGCGGTCTTTACCAGCCCGAGCATGCGTGAACCTCCGAGGGAGCAGAATTGCAAACCCCGGCAGTCTTGCCCGACCCACCTAACACGCACCTTTCAGCCAGGTGAAGGAACATTTAGTTAGCGGCTGAAGATCGTTTCATATGGATTCATTTGTTCTAAAAAGCGCAGCTCTCCAAGCTTGTAGCCCATCGGACGCGAATACATTCGACACCCGTCCAGTGTTTTTTATTGAGGTCTTTTGGAGCCCTGCCATGTCACTGAAACCCCTGTTGTTGATGCCTGCCCTTGCCGCCGTATTAGTGTTGTCGGCGTGCGCCGGCCCGATTCCCAAGGCGGACCCGAGCGAGGCGTGGATTGGCTTGAAAGAGGAAGCGCCGAACGACCTGATGGCCGAGCGAGTCGACGGCCAGCGCGTGGATGACGGGCGCTATTTTGAAGTGAGCCCGGGCGACCATCGCCTCGACGTGACGTTATTTGAAGAAGAGCCCGGCGACGACAATCAGCAGGAGTGCCAGGGGCGGGTCGAGTACAAACATTTCCAGGCGGGTAAGCATTACACGTTGGTGGAGTCGAGCCTGGGCAGTACCGTGCGCGCCGTCCTTGAAGACGGCCACGGCAAGGAACTCGCGGCCACTCAAGACTTCAACTGCATGCCTGGCTAGGCGTGGTGCACCGCTGCCTTGTGCGGTTTGGCGGGCGCAGCGGGTTTAACGTGGGGGTGGTGATGCCGGCGAGTCACGCGCATGACCCCCCACAACATGGCGCTGGCGACCGCCAGCCAACCACAGACCAACAGGAAAATCGTCGTTGCAAGGCTCATTCTGGCCTCCTTTCGCCCCGCAGGGGGCACACACAGTCTTTTCAATGGACAGTCTAGCTGCCTCACGGTTGCTTGCTATTGACCAATGGTCATGGCTGTCCAACGTGTTTGCACTATCCAGGGTGTTTACTAGCGTTCAAGGCTATACCGGCGTTGCCGTGCGCCCTATGATCAGGGCCTTCAGCGGCAGTTGATCAAGAGAGTAGAAAATTGCGGTTACGGTCGAACGTTAAAACCTCCCTGTTGTTGGCCTGCGCCTTGGGCCTTGCGGCCTGCGCCGGGCAGCCGTCGAAACTTGCCGGCCTGCCGGAGCGCGTCGAGCTTAACGGCGTGCCTGCGTTTCGCAGCGAAGCGTACCTGAGTGGCCCCTCGGCTTTGGCTAGCATGCTGTCGCAAGAAGGCATTGTCATGACACCCGGTTTGCTCGACAAACCCCTGCACTTGCCGGGTGGCGAGGCCGACCTTGAGCGCAACATGCAGGTGTTGGCGCGTGAGTACGGGTTGATGGTGTACCCGCTGGACGCCCAATTGACGGCCGTGCTGGCGCAGGTGGCGGCGGGTTACCCGGTGATGGCACGCATCAACTCAAGCTTCTGGTCCGGCCCGCGGTATGTGGTGGTGGTGGGCTTCAATCAACAGAAAAGCACGGTGTTGCTGCGCTCGGGCATGGACCGGCGGCGGCTGATGAGCTTCAGTGATTTTGAATCGGCATGGAACAGCGCCGGGCACTGGGCGATTCTCACGCAGCGCCCGAGCCAGTTGCCGGCGAAGGTCGACGCGCAGCGTTGGCGCGACGCTGCAAAGGCTACGGCCCAAGCCGGGCAAGAGCAGGCGGCGGCGCAAGCACTCAAGGTGTTGGCGGAACGCAAATAATACATGTGGGAGGGAGCAAGCCCCCTCCCACATTAAGCCATCCCTGATTGCGCCAAGGCTGGTGTATTGCTTAACGACGCACTTCTGCAGCGTTAGGGCGGTTCTTCAGGTTTTTGTCAGCCTTGTAGCGCAACGCCACGTCTGGCACCGAGCCGCTTTTGCCGGTCTCGACCCAGTTACGAATACGCGTGGCATCGGCTAAGTGCGTGAATTTGCCGAAGGCATCCAGAATCACCAGCGACACCGGGCGGTTCCCCATGGTCGTAACCAGCACCAGGCAATGGCCCGCCTGGTTGGTGAAGCCGGTCTTGGTCAGCTTGATGTCCCAGTTGGCGCGGTTGATCAGGTGGTCGGTGTTGGAAAAGCCCAAGGTGTAGTTGGGCTTGCGGAACGCCACGGTCTTCTCCTTGGTGGTGCTCAACTGGCTCAGCATCGGGTATTTGCGCGCGGCGGCCAGCAGTTTGCTCAGGTCTCGGGCGGTCGACACGTTGTGAATCGACAGGCCGGTGGGCTCTACATAATGCGTGCTGGTCATGCCCAGCGCTTTGGCCTTGGCGTTCATCGCTGCAATAAAGGCCGGGTAGCCGCCCGGGTAATGGTGCGCCAGGCTTGCGGCGGCACGGTTTTCCGACGACATCAGCGCGATCAGCAGCATTTCTTTGCGCGGCATTTGGCTGCCGATTTTTACCCGGGAGAACACGCCTTTCATCTCCGGTGTGTCCTGGATATTGATGTCGATGTATTCATCCATGTTTTGCTTGGCTTCCAGCACGATCAGGCCGTCATCAATTTGCTGACCGAAGCAATCGGCACCACCACGTCGGGGTTGCTCGAATAAATCACTTTGTTGGTCTGCAAGTCGACCAGCATGGCGCTGCCGGAGGCGATTTGCAGTTTGGAGGTGTCACGCGGGGCGATGATGGTTTCGCTGGCGTGCGCAAAAGTGCCTGTAAATGCAAAAAACAGGCTAACGATAGAGAGACGAATTTTCACGCGGATGAACTCGCTAAAGAGTAAGGAAATACCGTCCATGGAACAGGTTTTATGATAAATGACGTTACATTTTAGGAGTATGGATGAAGAACTGTCGAATGTTCTTCTAGAACCGGACGAAAGTGCTTAAAAACTAACAAAAAACAGGTTTTTTACGGGCAATAAAAAGCCCTGCGATAAGGCAGGGCTTTTTCATTACTGCTGGTTATTAGTCGTGCAGGGTTTCTGCCGCGTACAGCGTATTTTCCAGCAGGCAGGCGCGGGTCATCGGGCCAACTCCGCCTGGCACCGGGGTTATCCAGCCAGCGCGGGGCAGGGCGGTGTCGTACACCACGTCGCCGACCAGCTTGCCGTCGTCCTGGCGGTTGATGCCCACGTCGATCACGATGGCGCCTTCCTTGATCCACTCACCTTTGACCAGGCCCGGCTTGCCGGCAGCCACCACCACCAGGTCGGCGCGGCCGACGTGGCCGGCGAGGTCCTTGGTGAAGCGGTGGGTCACGGTCACAGTGCAGCCAGCCAGCAGCAGTTCCATGGCCATTGGGCGCCCGACGATGTTGGAGGCACCGACCACCACCGCGTCGAGGCCGTACAGGTCGACACCGGTGCTTTCCAGCAGGGTCATGATGCCTTTCGGGGTGCACGGGCGCAGCAATGGAATGCGCTGCGCGAGGCGCCCAACGTTATAAGGGTGGAAACCGTCGACGTCTTTGTCCGGGCGAATACGCTCCAGCAGTTTGGAGGCGTCCAGATGCTCGGGCAGCGGCAGTTGCAGCAGGATGCCGTCGATGTTTGCGTCATCATTAAGGCTGTCGATCAGGTCGGTCAGGGCTTGCTGAGGGGTGCTTTGCGGCAAGTCGTAAGCTTTGGAAACAAAGCCGACCTCTTCACAGTCTTTACGCTTGTGCGAGACATAAACCTGAGAGGCAGGATCGCTGCCGACCAGGATCACCGCGAGGCCAGGCGTGCGCAGGCCTTGCAGGCGGCGCTCGGTGACTCGTTTGGCGATCTGCTGGCGCAGGCTGGCGGCGATTGATTTGCCGTCGATAAGTTGTGCAGTCATTACGCGTGATTAACCATCGAGAGGGGGAAGAAAAGTGCGCGCATTCTCGCACGCCACGGCGTGAGGGCAAAGGCGCTTGGTCTGCAAATTGCCCTAACCCCTTAAATAAAATCAGTTTTTTTCAAAAAAGATTTGACGGGTTTCCGGGGCGTCTATACTATTCGTCGCACTTGTCGGGCACAGCCTAGCACTGGTTACGAAAGTCGAGCATTTGTGTTGTTATGCAAGGCTTGCAGCACTTAGTTTGTAATCCTCCAAGAGTACAGATTAATCAGGCGCCCGTAGCTCAGTTGGATAGAGCATCCGCCTTCTAAGCGGATGGTCGCAGGTTCGAGTCCTGCCGGGTGCGCCATTAGGCAGCTTTGGCACAAGTAAGGTTTTATGGTGGGCGTAGCTCAGTTGGTAGAGCACGGGATTGTGACTCCCGTTGTCGAGGGTTCGATCCCCTTCGTCCACCCCATATTTTAAAAGGCGCCAGATTAATCGTCTGGCGCCTTTGCTTTAATAGCTTCAAGCGCGGATGTGGTGGAATTGGTAGACACACTGGATTTAGGTTCCAGCGCCGCGAGGCGTAAGAGTTCGAGTCTCTTCATCCGCACCATTTAAAGCTTCGCCTTGCCCTCGGGTCAGGTGAGGGTCGACAAAGAAGCTGTATGGGTTCTTTGTTCATGCAATATGGTGGGCGTAGCTCAGTTGGTAGAGCACGGGATTGTGACTCCCGTTGTCGAGGGTTCGATCCCCTTCGTCCACCCCATATTCAGAAAAAGCGCCAGATCAATGATCTGCGCTTTTTTTTGCGTTCCGAAAACTTGTTACCAAGAAAAAGCAAGCATTCTCAATGCCTTGGCGTTAGAATCGTTGCCGGTTTTGAGCGTGTATAACTGGTCTGAGGCAGTATCAGGATCAGTACAGCTATTTAATAGCGAATAACGGCGCAGTACCTGAAAAAGGGCTGTGCCGTTTTTGTTTACGTGTTTTGAGGTTTCAGGGCAGGGGGTTTCGTCGTATTTGTGTTTCTCGATGCTGCTGCCGTGCCCTCCGGCTTTGTTTGCAAGGTCGGTAGCCAAGGGCGTGCGTCCAGACGCTTCTATATATAGAAGGGTTGATGCAGAGCCTTGGCGTGATGCGCTGTATTTGCTAACGGGATGAGGTGCATGCGTGCACTTGAACCTATAAATGGCCTGCTGTTTTTCTACCCGTTTTCAGTAGGGTGACTTCTTGAGTTTGACCCACTAGAATGCATGCCCTTGATTCTGGGGTCGGAAACGGCCGGCTAACGTCTGTGCAACGAGGAATATCCATGCAAGTTTCTGTTGAAAATACTACTGCTATCGAGCGCCGCCTGAGCATCACCGTGCCGGCAGAGCGTATTGAGACTGCGGTCAACAAGCGTCTGCAGCAGACTGCCCAAAAGGCCAAAATCGCTGGTTTCCGTCCAGGCAAAGTGCCAATGAGCGAAATCAAGCGTCGTTTTGGTGCTGATGCGCGTCAGGAAGCGGTAGGTGACGTGATTCAGGCGTCCTTCTACGAAGCGGTTGTTGAGCACAAGCTGAACCCGGCTGGCTCGCCGTCTATCGAGCCGAAGTCGCTGGAAGCCGGCAAAGACCTGGAATACGTTGCCGTATTCGAAGTGTTTCCAGAGTTCGAAGTCGCCGGTTTCGATTCGATCGCCGTTGAGCGCCTGAGCGCTGACGTGGCTGATGCTGACCTGGACAACATGCTGGAAATCCTGCGCAAGCAGAACACCCGTTTTGAAGTGGTCGAACGTGCTGCCCAGAACGAAGACCAACTGAACATCGATTTCGTTGGCAAGGCTGACGGCGAAGAGTTCGCTGGCGGCTCCTCCAAGGGTACTCAGCTGGTGCTGGGTTCCAACCGCATGATCCCGGGTTTCGAAGACGGCCTGGTTGGCGCCAAAGCCGGCGAAGAGCGCGTGCTGAACCTGACCTTCCCGGCTGATTACCAGAACCTGGACCTGGCCGGCAAAGCCGCCGAGTTCACCGTGACGGTCAACAGTGTTTCCGAGCCTAAGCTGCCAGAACTGAACGAAGCGTTCTTCAACCAGTTCGGTATCAAGGAAACCGGTATCGAAGGCTTCCGCACCGAAGTTCGCAAGAACATGGAGCGCGAGCTGCGTCAGGCCATCAAGTCCAAGGTCAAAAACCAGGTGATGGACGGTCTGCTGGCTGCCAACCCGATCGAAGTGCCAAAGGCGCTGCTGTCCAACGAAGTTGATCGCCTGCGCGTTCAAGCGGTTCAGCAGTTCGGTGGCAACATCAAGCCTGACCAACTGCCGGCCGAGCTGTTCGAAGAACAAGCCAAGCGCCGCGTTGTGCTGGGTCTGGTCGTGGCCGAAGTGGTCAAGCAGTTCGACCTCAAGCCTGACGAAGACCGCGTTCGTGAAATGATCCAGGAAATGGCCTCGGCCTACCAGGAGCCTGAGCAGGTTGTGTCCTGGTACTACAAGAACGACCAGCAACTGAACGAAGTACGTTCGGTTGTGCTGGAAGAACAAGTTGTGGATACTGTTCTGCAGAAGGCTAAGGTGACCGACAAAGCGGTCTCTTACGAAGAAGCAGTCAAACCGGCGGAAGCAGCACAAGCCGACTGATTGTCCAACTCGTTCGAAATACAACCATAAGCCAGCCTCGCGCTGGCTTATGCGTTTTCAAGACATGACTATTTGGGAGTAACTGCAGAGCATGTTCCGTAATTCCTATATTCAGCAGAACTCTGATACCCAGGCCGCTGGCGGCCTGGTCCCGATGGTTGTCGAGCAATCTGCTCGTGGCGAACGCGCCTATGACATCTACTCGCGCCTGCTCAAGGAGCGAGTGATCTTTCTGGTCGGCCCTGTAGAGGACTACATGGCAACCTGATTTGCGCGCAACTGCTGTTCCTTGAAGCGGAAAATCCGGACAAGGACATCCATCTTTACATTAACTCTCCGGGCGGTTCGGTAACGGCGGGCATGTCGATCTACGACACCATGCAGTTCATCAAGCCAAACGTTTCGACCACGTGCATCGGCCAAGCCTGCAGCATGGGCGCATTCCTGCTCACAGCAGGTGCCGAGGGCAAGCGTTACTGCCTGCCTAACTCGCGTGTGATGATTCACCAGCCACTGGGTGGCTTCCAGGGCCAGGCGTCTGACATCGAAATTCACGCCAAGGAAATCCTGTTTATTCGTGAACGCCTCAATACATTGATGGCCAAGCACAGCGGGCACACCCTGGAAGAAATCGAGCGCGACACCAACCGCGACAATTTCATGAGCGCTGAAGCCGCCCGTGAATATGGGTTGATCGACGCAGTGATCGAAAAGCGCCCCGCTTAATATAAGCAGCTCAAAATAGGGCTGGTCGGCATGTCCGACCACCGGCGGGCTTGAAAAAGCCCGCATAAGCCTTCATCTTGTGTTGCAAGCCTATCGGATTTGGATCGAACGAATGACTGACACCCGCAACGGCGAGGACAACGGCAAGCTGCTCTATTGCTCCTTCTGTGGCAAAAGCCAGCATGAAGTGCGCAAATTGATTGCCGGCCCCTCGGTGTTTATCTGCGACGAGTGCGTCGACCTGTGCAATGACATCATCCGCGAGGAGGTGCAGGAAGCACAGGCCGAGAGCAGCGCGCATAAATTGCCTTCGCCTAAAGAAATCAGCGGCATCCTTGATCAGTACGTGATTGGTCAAGAGCGTGCAAAGAAGGTTCTGGCCGTAGCGGTATACAACCACTACAAGCGCTTGAACCAGCGTGACAAGAAAGGCGACGAAGTCGAACTCGGCAAGAGCAACATTTTGCTGATCGGCCCTACAGGCTCGGGTAAAACCTTGCTTGCAGAAACGCTCGCCCGCCTGTTGAACGTTCCTTTCACCATCGCCGACGCCACCACCCTGACCGAAGCTGGTTATGTAGGTGAAGACGTCGAGAACATCATTCAGAAGCTGCTGCAGAAGTGCGACTACGACGTAGAGAAGGCCCAGATGGGTATTGTCTACATCGACGAAATCGACAAGATTTCGCGCAAGTCCGACAACCCGTCGATCACCAGGGACGTTTCCGGTGAAGGCGTGCAGCAAGCCCTGTTGAAACTGATTGAAGGCACGGTTGCTTCCGTACCGCCACAAGGCGGCCGCAAGCACCCGCAGCAGGAATTCCTTCAAGTTGACACGCGTAACATCCTGTTCATCTGTGGCGGTGCGTTTTCGGGGCTGGAAAAGGTTATTCAGCAGCGTTCTACCCGTGGCGGCATCGGTTTCAGTGCAGAAGTGCGCAGCAAGGAAGAAGGCAAGAAGGTCGGTGAGTCCCTGCGTGAAGTCGAGCCTGACGATTTGGTCAAGTTCGGTCTGATCCCGGAGTTCGTGGGTCGCCTGCCGGTTCTGGCCACGTTGGACGAGCTGGATGAGGCTGCTTTGATTCAGATCCTCACCGAGCCGAAAAACGCCCTGACCAAGCAATATGCCAAGTTGTTCGAGATGGAAGGTGTAGACCTCGAGTTCCGTACCGACGCACTCAAATCAGTGGCCAAGCGGGCACTGGAGCGCAAGACCGGTGCACGTGGTTTGCGTTCGATCCTCGAAGGCGTATTGCTCGACACCATGTACGAAATCCCCTCGCAGTCCGAGGTGAGTAAAGTGGTGATCGACGAAAGCGTTATCGAAGGTAAGTCCAAGCCACTGTATATCTACGAAAACAGTGAGCCGGCTGCCAAGGCTGCGCCAGACGCGTAAGCGTTTTGCAGTTGCAGTAATAGCAAGGGGCCTTTTGAGGCCCCTTGTTTTTTGGGGCTGTTTTTCAGGCTAGGGTTAAAATTCGCGTTTATTCATGCGTTTAACTGCTGGCATTGAGCTTGTTTTTTTTGCATGCAGCCCCCATCTTGGTTTCAAGCTATTTTTTCAACTGTCATAGAGGCGAAATCATGAAGACAACCATCGAATTGCCTCTCCTGCCGTTGCGTGATGTCGTCGTCTATCCGCACATGGTTATCCCGCTGTTCGTGGGGCGCGAGAAGTCTATCGAAGCCCTCGAGGCAGCGATGACGGGCGACAAGCAGATCCTGCTGTTGGCCCAAAAAAATCCGGCTGATGATGATCCAGGCGAAGACGCCCTGTATCGCGTCGGCACCATCGCCACTGTGCTGCAATTGCTCAAACTGCCTGATGGCACCGTCAAGGTGCTGGTAGAAGGCGAGCAGCGCGGTGCTGTGGAGCGTTTCATGGAGGTGGATGGCCACCTGCGCGCCGAAGTGGCGCTGATCGACGAAGTCGAAGCCCCTGAGCGCGAATCTGAAGTGTTTGTACGCAGCCTGCTCTCGCAGTTCGAGCAGTATGTGCAGCTGGGTAAAAAAGTCCCGGCTGAAGTCTTGTCTTCGCTCAACAGCATTGATGAGCCAAGCCGCCTGGTCGACACCATGGCTGCGCACATGGCGCTGAAGATCGAGCAGAAGCAAGACATTCTCGAAATTATTGACCTGTCGGCGCGTGTTGAACACGTGCTGGCCTTGCTCGATGGCGAGATTGACCTGCTGCAGGTCGAAAAGCGCATCCGTGGTCGCGTCAAGAAACAAATGGAGCGCAGCCAGCGCGAGTACTACCTGAATGAGCAGATGAAGGCCATTCAGAAGGAGCTTGGCGACAGCGAAGAAGGCCACAACGAAATCGAAGAGCTGAAAAAGCGCATCGATGCCGCCGGCCTGCCCAAAGATGCATTGGCCAAGGCCACTGCCGAGCTGAACAAGCTCAAGCAAATGTCGCCAATGTCGGCCGAAGCCACCGTGGTTCGCTCCTACATCGACTGGCTGGTGCAGGTGCCGTGGAAGGCGCAGACCAAAGTGCGCCTGGACCTGGCGCGCGCCGAAGACATTCTGGACGCCGATCACTATGGCCTCGAAGAAGTCAAAGAACGCATCCTCGAATACCTCGCCGTGCAAAAGCGCGTGAAGAAAATTCGTGGCCCGGTGTTGTGCCTGGTCGGTCCTCCGGGTGTCGGTAAAACGTCCCTGGCTGAGTCCATCGCCAACGCGACCAATCGCAAATTTGTGCGCATGGCCCTCGGCGGTGTGCGTGATGAAGCTGAAATTCGCGGCCATCGCCGTACTTATATCGGTTCGATGCCGGGTAGATTGATTCAAAAGATGACAAAGGTGGGTGTGCGCAACCCGCTGTTCCTGCTCGATGAAATCGACAAAATGGGCAGCGACATGCGTGGCGACCCGGCGTCGGCGTTGCTCGAAGTGCTCGACCCCGAGCAGAACCACAATTTCAACGACCATTACCTGGAAGTCGACTACGACCTGTCCGACGTAATGTTCCTGTGCACCTCCAACTCGATGAACATTCCGCAGCCTTGCTGGACCGGATGGAGGTGATTCGTCTGCCGGGTTACACCGAAGACGAGAAGATCAACATTGCCGTTAAATACCTCGCGCCCAAGCAGATTTCGGCCAACGGCCTGAAGAAGGGCGAGATCGAATTTGATGTCGAATCGATCCGTGACATCGTGCGTTACTACACCCGCGAGGCCGGTGTACGGGGCCTTGAGCGCCAGATCGCAAAAATTTGCCGCAAGGCGGTCAAAGAGCACGCGCTGGAAAAACGCTTCTCGGTGAAGGTGGTTGCCGACTCTCTGGAACACTTCCTCGGGGTGAAAAAATTCCGTTACGGCCTGGCTGAACAACAGGATCAGGTTGGCCAGGTGACTGGCTTGGCGTGGACTCAGGTGGGTGGCGAATTGCTGACCATTGAAGCCGCTGTGATTCCGGGCAAAGGTCAGTTGATCAAGACCGGTTCACTCGGTGATGTGATGGTCGAATCGATCACTGCCGCGCAGACCGTGGTGCGCAGCCGCGCCAGAAGCCTGGGCATCCCCCTGGACTTCCACGAGAAGCACGACACCCACATCCATATGCCGGAAGGCGCGACGCCCAAAGACGGCCCTAGCGCTGGTGTAGGCATGTGCACGGCGCTGGTGTCGGCGTTGACCGGCATTCCGGTGCGCGCCGATGTGGCGATGACCGGGGAAATTACCCTGCGTGGCCAGGTACTGGCCATCGGTGGCCTGAAAGAGAAACTGCTTGCTGCGCACCGGGGTGGAATCAAGACGGTGATCATTCCTGAAGAGAATGTTCGCGACTTGAAGGAAATTCCGGACAACATCAAGCAGGATCTTCAGATTAAACCGGTTAAATGGATTGACGAGGTCCTGCAAATTGCGCTGCAATACGCGCCGGAGCCCTTGCCGGATGTGGCTCCGGAGATAGTCGCCAAGGACGAAAAACGCGAGTCTGATTCGAAGGAAAGAATTAGCACGCATTAATGCGAATAAGCCTGGGAGCTTCCTTGACAGCTTTTTAGAGCCCTTGTTATAAAGCGGCTCTTAAGTGTCTGTAGGCCATTCAGCACTGGTTTTTGCTTTCACCAAAAAACTTAGAATCATACTCAATAGATATATAAGGGGACTTAGAGTGAACAAGTCGGAACTGATTGATGCTATCGCCGCATCCGCTGATATCCCGAAAGCTGCTGCTGGCCGTGCGCTGGACGCAGTAATCGAATCCGTCACTGGCGCTCTGAAGGCCGGCGACTCCGTAGTGCTGGTTGGCTTCGGTACTTTCTCTGTGACCGACCGCCCAGCGCGTACTGGCCGTAACCCACAGACTGGCAAAGCACTGCAAATCGCTGCTGCCAAAAAACCAGGTTTCAAAGCCGGTAAAGCGCTGAAAGAAGCCGTTAACTAAGCTTCGCTCAAGCCTTGCCTACCCGGGTCAGACGCAGGTCTGGCCTGGCAGCGGAGCGGCAGCTGACCCACGTATCCATTGGGTCACCATGGCCTGGGGTGTTGGTTCAAACCCCCGTCCGCTCCGCCAGTTACGAGAAGGCGCATCCTCGGATGCGCCTTTCTTCTATCCGGACTCTACCCACGCTCCACGGTTGCCTAATTTTTGAAGATCAACCGTTTCTGGGGGACGCATGCTGCAGAATATCAGGGACAATTCACAAGGCTGGATTGCCAAAACCATTATCGGGATCATCGTCGCATTGATGGCGTTCACCGGTATCGAGGCCATTTTCCAGGCGTCGACCAATAACAAGCAGGACGTGGCCAAGGTTAACGGTGAAGAGATCACCCAACCCGAGTTGAGCCAGGCCGTCGACATGCAACGTCGCCAGCTGATGCAACAGCTTGGCAAGGATTTCGATGCTTCTTTGCTGGACGAAAAACTGCTGCACGATACGGCCCTCAAGGGTCTGATCGATCGCAAGCTGTTGCTGCAAGGTGCGGCTGATTCGAAGTTCGGCTTCTCTGAAGCGGCGCTGGATCAAGTCATCCTGCAAACGCCGGAATTCCAGGTGGACGGCAAATTCAACGCCGAACGCTTTGATCAGGTGATTCGTCAGCTGGGCTACAGCCGTCTGCAATTTCGTCAGATGCTGACTCAGGAAATGCTCATCGGCCAGGTTCGCGCAGGTATCGCCGGCAGCGGTTTTGTGACCGACGCCGAGGTACTGGCATTCGCCCGTCTGGAAAAACAGACGCGCGATTTTGCCACCGTCAACATCAAGGCCGACCCTGCGGCGGTGAAGCTCACCGACGACGAGGTCAAGGCTTACTACGATCAGCACGCCAAAGAGTTCATGACGCCGGACCAAGTGGTCATCGACTATCTGGAACTGAAGAAGTCTTCGTTCTTCGACCAGGTTACCGTCAAGGACGATGAACTGCAGGCCGCCTATCAAAAGGAAACCGCCAACCTCGCTGAACAGCGTCGTGCCGCGCACATTCTGATTGAAGTCAACGACAAGGTGACCGAGGCGCAAGCCAAGGCCAAGATCGAAGACATCCAGGCACGCCTGGCCAAAGGTGAGAAGTTCGAAGCGCTGGCTAAAGAGTTTTCGCAGGACCCAGGCTCCGCCAACAATGGTGGTGACCTTGGTTTCGCGGGGCCTGGCGTCTACGACCCGGACTTTGAAACGGCCTTGTACGCGTTGAACAAGGACCAGGTTTCGGCGCCGGTGCGCACGACCTTCGGTTGGCACCTGATCAAGCTGTTGGGCGTTGAAGCACCGCAAGTGCCGTCGTTCGCCAGCCTGAAAGACAAGCTGACCCGTGAGCTCAAGGCTCAGCAGGTTGAGCAGCGCTTTGTTGAAGCTACCAAGCAATTGGAAGATGCGGCATTCGAAGCGTCCGACCTGGCCCAGCCGGCGTCTGACCTCAAGCTGACCGTGCACACCTCCGCGCCGTTTGGCCGTGAAGGTGGCGAAGGTGTTGCGGCCAACCGTGCCGTGGTCACTGCTGCGTTCAGCCCGGAAGTGCTGGATGAAGGTGCCAACAGCAGCGCCCTTGAGCTGGACCCGGAAACCATCATCGTGCTGCGTGCCAAAGAGCATCTGAAACCTGCGCAACTGCCACTCGACAGTGTCTCGGCGGCGATTCGTGCACAGATGGCCAAAGAGCGCGCGAGCGTGGCGGCCAAGGCGCATGCTGACGAGCTGATCGCCAGCCTGCGTGATGGCAAGACCGCGCTGAACCAGCCAATAGATGGCCAGGCGTGGAAGGTCACTGAAGCGGCTACCCGTAGCCAGGAAGCGATTGAGCCAGCTGTGCTGCAAGCCCTGTTCCGCATGCCCAAGCCTGTGGCCAAGGACAAGCCGACCTTCACCACGGTAACCCTGGCTGACGGTAGCCTGGTGATCGTGCGCTTGAACGGTGTCAATGAAGCGGCTGCGCCGACGGACGAAGAAAAGGCGCAATACCGCCGCTTCCTCGCGTCGCGTATTGGCCAGCAAGACTTTGCTGCCTACCGCAAGCAGTTGGAAGCCAAGGCTGACATCAAGAAGTTCTGATGCTGCTTTGAATAAAAAGCCCCCGGTCTGAAAGGACCGGGGGCTTTTTTTTAGCGGCGATTCAGGCTGCCAGCCAAGGCGAGTAGCATCAGTAGGGCGACCGCCCACGCAAATGCTCCGACGCCCCAGCCTTGAAGCAACACACCACCCGCCAACCCGCCGCCGGCTATGCCCAGGTTCCACACCGTCACCAGCATCGACTGCGCAGTATCCGCCGACGCGCCCGCCGCCTTGGCCAGTGCCGTTTGAAGCAGGGCCGCGAGGCCGCCGAATGCCAAACCCCAGACAGCGACAGCGCTGTAGATGACGGCTGGCGAGTCTGACCAGAACCCCAGCGCCAAGGCGATCAGGCCAAACAGTGCGCAGCTGATCACCAGCAACGCGTGCAACCACCGATCAATCAACGCCCCCACCAGCCAGATGCTTAGCAGCGCCGCCAGGCCAAACACCAACAGTACGCCGTCGATGTCGGCGGCAAGCCCGGCGGGCACTAACAAGGGCGCGATGTAGGTGTAGAGAATGTTGTGGGCTAACACGTAGGTGAGGGTCACCCACAGCACCGGGCGAATGCCTGGCAATCTCAGCACTTGGCGCAGGCCCAAGCGTGTCTTGCTGTGTTCACCGGCAAAATCCGGGAGCTGCCAGCGCGCCCATATCAATAGCAACAGTGTCAGGCCGGTCATGCTCGCAAAGCTCAGGCGCCAGCCAACCACGCTGCCGAGGAAGGTGCCTGCCGGTACGCCGAGTGACAATGCCAGCGGCGCGCCGAGCATCGCCACGGCAATCGCCCGACCTTGCAAGTGCGGCGCAACCATGCGGCTGGCATACCCCGCCAGCAACGCCCAGAGTAGCCCGGCGAATACCCCGGCGAGAAAGCGTGCCACCAACGTCAGCCCGTAATGGCTGGAAAACGCCGTGACGCTGTTGACCAAGGCAAAGCCGCCGATGGCAATCAGCAACAGCGGGCGCCGCCGCCAGCCTCGCGTCAATACGGTGAGCGGGATTGCCGCGAGCAATGAACCCAGTGCGTAAAGGGTGACGAGTTGGCCTGCCAGTGCCGGTGAAACGCCTAACCCGGCGCTCATCTGCGGCAACAGCCCGGCCGGCATGGTTTCGGTGAGGATGGTGATAAAACCGGCTGAGGCTAATGCTAACAGGCCGCCTAAAGGCAGTGCGTCATGCCGGGTTACCGAGGGGCAATCGTTTATTGCGCAGCTGTTGCTCATCGCGCTGTGTCCATGCAAAAAGGCCAGCTGGCAGAGTAGGGCGCTGTGCGCTGCGGAAAAACAGGCTAAGGTTCCGAACTTGTCGGACATCAGTGTCCGCAATCTTCAAGGGTCAGGTCATGGACAGTTTGGGCAGTCTTGAGGTATTCGTGCAGGCCGCAGAGGCACGCAGTTTCACCGCCGCTGGCCGGGTACTGGGGGTTTCTTCGTCGGCCGTGGGCAAAAGCATTGCGCGCACCGAGGAGCGCTTGGGCGTGCGCTTGTTTCACCGCAACACGCGCAGCGTCACGCTGACCAGCGAGGGCGCGCTGTTTCTTGAGCGCGTGCGGCGGATTCTGGCTGAGGTGGAGGCGGCCGAGCAGGCGCTGACCGAGGCGGGCGCTACGCCGCGTGGCAAGTTGCGCATCAGCCTGCCGCACGTGCGCGGGCTGCTGATGCCGGTGCTCAGCGACTTTATGCGCGCCTACCCGGAGATCGAGCTGGATGTGGATTTTTCGGACCGCATGGTCGATGTGATCGAGGAAGGCTTCGACGCGGTGATTCGCACCGGCAAGCCGGAAGACTCGCGCTTGATGGCGCGTCACTTGGGGCATTTTCGCTTGGTGTTGGTCGGCGCCCCGGAATACTTCGCCCACCACGGCACCCCGCAACAGCCCCAAGACTTGAGCGGCCACGCCTGCCTGCGGCATAAATTCTGCGCCACCGGCAAGCTTGAACCCTGGCCGTTGCGCCACGTACCGGGCGTGGCCGAGCCGGTGTTGCGCACGCCGCTGGTCAGCAACACCATTGAATCCCTCAACCAGGCGGTGTACGAAGGCTTGGGCATCGCCTGCCTGCCGGACTTCATGGTGAATGCGGCGGTGCATCAAGGGCGCTTGCAACGGGTGTTGGACGACTGCCTTGAACACCGTGGCAGCTTCTGGCTGTTATGGCCGTCAAGTCGGCATGCCTCAGCCAAACTGCGCGTGTTTATCGACCATATGTGTGCTGAGCTGTTTCCTGCAGGCACCGTGGTGTAAGCCTGTGACGTTTTACCGACAGGAATGCGCGCGCCAACCGCCCGTTATGTTGCACAATACCGTCCGGACTGTTTTCCTCAGGATTTTCGATGTCGACATCATTTCACTTGCGTAGCCTCGGGTTGGCGCTGGTGCTGGCGGGCGCTGCGGGCTGCTCGTCACCCAAGACCGCTATTTATGAACATGAGGCTTTCGACGACTCCGGTACGTTCTCGCGTGATTACCCGGTCACCGATGTGGCCGCGTGCGAAGCAGCACGGCGTGCGCTGTTGAGCCAGGGTTACATCATTACCAGCAGCGATCCGAAGCTGGTAGTGGGTAACAAGAGCTTCCAGCAAACCGGCGAGACGCATCTGCAAATCAGTTTCAACGTGGTGTGTGCCGATGACGGCAAAGGCAACAATCACTCGACGATTTTTGCCAACGCCTTGCAGGACCGCTACGCGCTGAAGAAGGTCAACAACTCGGCGAGTGTCGGGGTAGGTGTGTTGGGTTCGTTGTCGATGCCGATTGGCTCCACCGATGACTCAATGGTCAAGGTGGCGAGTGAGACGGTTTCGGCGCCGAAGTTCTATGACCGTTACTTTGCGCTGGTGGATGTGTTCCTGCCGCAGGAAGTGAAGAAGGCTGCGCATATACCGGAAAAGCCGAAAGCTGAACTGGGCGTGCCGGAACCCAAGGCTGCTGCGGCCGTCGAGAAGGTCGAGGCGCCGAAGGAAGAACCGGCTGCACCGGCGGCTTCGGAGCCGATTGCACCGCCACCCGAGGCGGCGCCGATTGCTCCGCAGGCGCAACCCGCTACCGAAGCGGCGCCGGAATCAGCCCCTGACTCATCACTCCAGCCAACCCCGCAGCCAACCTCCGAGCCTGCGCCGGCGGCGACCAACCCGGCACTGCCGGCGCCGACCGAGGCGATTCCTCCGCTGCCAAACGCTGCGCAGTAATCCACACCGCTACGGGGTTGGCTTTAGCAGCGTTGATCCCGTAGCGGCTGCTTGCCCCGTGCATAAATCCTGGTGCTAAATCGTTACAACGCTGCTACGTTTAATGTTGGAGTGCAGAAACGTCATGACGCGGACTTTTTTTCGTCATCACGGCACTTTAGGCTGGCTGTGCAGGTCATTAATTGACAGCCGCTTTAACCCAACAAGGAGTACACCATGGACGAATACCAAGAAGAACTGCTGGAGTACCAGGCCTTTGAACTGGACCCACTGGACCCGGCCGACGACGCAACCGAGCTGTAACACCGACTTCAGGCGGAATGCCGCTGACTGCGGCGAAACTCCCCTGGGGTCTGGTTGTTCCAACGCCTGAAGGCCCGTTGAAACGCCTGGGCTGAGGCAAAACCGAGCAAGTAAGCGATCTCGCCGAAGGCCAATTCCGTGTCGCGGATGTAGGTCATGGCCAAATCGCGGCGGGTATCGTTCAGAATCGCGCGGAACTGAGTGCCTTCTTCGGCCAGTTTGCGGCGCAGCGTCCAGGTGGGCAGCTTCAAGCGTGCCGCCACTTCTTCCAGGTCGGGTTCCCGGCCGCCATTGAGCATCGGCCCCAGCAAGCGGGTAATGCGCTCGCGCAGGCTGCGGGTGCGGGTCAGTTGTTCCAATTCACGTTCACACAACTTCAGCAACAGCTGCCAGGTGCTCGGGCAATGCTGCGGGTTACGCATGGCCAGGGTGTGCTGGTTGAGGCGCAATTGGTTGGCCTCGGCGCCAAAGTGGATCGGGTTGTCACCCAGCACGCTGTACTGCGCGCTGTAACCCGGCGCGTCGAACTCGATGTCGATGCGTTGTGCCTGCACGGTTTGCTGAGCCAGGCTGGACAATTGCTGCAGCCAACCGGCGATGATCGAATCCACCACAAAGCGGTTGTAAGCGTTGTACGGGCTAATCGAATAGAAACGCAGCCAGGCGCCGTCGGCATCTTCATGAAAACTCGACTGCCCGCGATAGTTAGAGCCGTACAGCGCTTCAAAACGGGTCAGCGTGCGCGCGGCTTCACGCACGTTAGGCGCTTGTGCGGCGGTCACGCCGGCCAAACCGGCCTGGCTCAACCGGCTGAGCTGGCCCATGCGCAGGCCCAGGCCCGGGTCGCCGGTCAGTTGGATGGCGGCATGACCCAGGCGCATGTAGCGCGGGATCGACAAGCGTGCGCCGGCTTCGGCGAGGCGTGCCGGGTCAAGGCCGTATTGCAGCAGCAGCGGTTGCGGGTCCAGGCCGTGGCTGTGAATCGCGTCGGCCAGGGTGTGCACGAAGGCCACTGACAGGTCGCCAAGTCGCACCGGCTTCAAGGCGCTACAGCCAGATATTCAGCAAGCGCGCGCCATGGGCATCGCGGTCGGCAGCAATTTGCCCGTTGCTGCTGAGAAAACTCTGCCCGGCGGTGCCCAAGTCCCAGAACTGCCCACGCAGGAATACGCTCATACCAGCGGCGGCCTGGCTGATCGGCTGTTGGCTGATCAGCGTGAGGCGGTGCCAGGCGTCGCCTTCGCTGAGTTCTTCGGGCTTGAGGCTGATTTCCGTCGGCGTCGAGACGCTTTTGAAACCGCGCCATGGGCGGTCCCACGTGTCGCGGCCAGTCACGAAAGCGGGCACGGCGACCAATTGCGCGCCTTGCTCGTTGAGTTTGCGGTAGTTGTCCGGGTACCAGCTGTCGCTGCCGATCAGAATGCCCAGGCGCCCAGCCGGCGTATCGACCACGCTGACGAGGTTTTCATCACCCGGCTCGATAAACTCGCGCTCATCGTAGATCGGGTAGAACTGGCGCTGCGGCTGGCCGACGGCCAAGCCGTCCGCACCAAACACCACGCTGGCGTTGTACAACGCGCCGTCGCCAATCTGCAGTTGGCCCTGGCTGACGCTCGGGTTGGGCAGGGTGATGGAGCCGGCCACCACGGTTACGCCAAACTCTTTGGCCAGGCCACCGAACAGCACCTGATAGTCGCGGGCCATGGCGCGGGCTTTCATGCGCAGGTACGCGTCGTCCATGCGGTTACCGCCCGTGGCGCTGAGCCAGGCGCGTGCGAACTGCAGCGGGTTGCTGGCCGACAGCCAGTTCATCGCATCCTTGAGGTGCACGGCCTGATACAGCTCGTTTTTTTCACCGCTGAGCATCAGCCATGTGCCGATGTGTTCCGGCAGCACGACCACCGTCTTTTGATTGATCAGCCCTTGCTCGCGGGCTTTTTGCAGGTACGCCGCGAGCTTCAAGTGCAGGCGTTCGAGGCTCTGGTAGTCGGCGGGGAACAGCTCCGGCTGGATGCCGAGCAAGTTGCCGCGATCGGCAGGCTCGCCTTCGTTGACGGCCAGGGTGATGCGCAGGTCTGACAGGTAATGCGCCACGGGGCGCTCCTGGGTCCAAACCAGATACGCGGCGACGGCGGCAACCAGGGCCATGGAGACGGTGAACGCTAGAAGTTTACGCATGGGGCAACAGACAACAGACCGTGTGTAGGGTTCGCCGCCTAGGGTAGGGCGCCTGCACTCGCTTGCCAAGCGCCGCTGTGCATTCTGATCAATAAGTTGTCAGTTTCAGTCATTGAGCCGTAGTCCGCCGGCTCTTAGTCTGTGGGCATAAACCGATGGCATGCCGTTTGAGCGTGCCACGCCCCGTGATGATCCGTTGTGGAGCTGTACCATGACCGCTGCTGCTTACCCGCACCTGCTGGCCCCGTTGGACTTGGGTTTCACCACCTTGCGCAACCGCACCCTGATGGGTTCGATGCACACCGGCCTTGAAGAAAAACCCGGCGGTTTCGAGCGCATGGCGGCGTATTTTGCCGAGCGCGCACGCGGTGGCGTCGGCCTGATGGTAACGGGTGGCATTGGCCCGAATGACGAGGGCGGGGTGTACGCCGGTGCAGCCAAGCTGACCACCGACGAAGAAGCGCAGCAGCACAAGATCGTGACCCAGGCGGTGCATGCGGCGGGCGGCAAAATCTGCATGCAAATCCTCCACGCCGGGCGTTATGCCTACAGCCCCAAGCAGGTCGCACCGAGCGCGATTCAGGCGCCGATCAACCCGTTCAAGCCCAAGGCGCTGGACGAGGAGGGCATTCAGAAGCAGATCGAGGATTTCGTCACCTGCTCGCTGTTGGCACAGGTCGCCGAGTATGACGGCGTCGAGATCATGGGCTCTGAAGGCTACTTCATTAACCAGTTCCTCGCCGCGCATACCAACCACCGCACCGACCGTTGGGGTGGCAGCTACGAAAATCGCATGCGCCTGGCAGTCGACATCGTGCGCCGTGTGCGTGAAGCGGTCGGCCCGAATTTCATCATTATTTTCCGCCTGTCGATGCTCGACCTGGTGGAAGGCGGCAGCAGTTGGGAAGAAATCGTGCAGTTGGCCAAAGCGATCGAGCAGGCCGGTGCCACCCTTATCAATACCGGCATTGGCTGGCACGAAGCGCGTATCCCGACCATTGCGACCAAAGTGCCGCGTGGCGCGTTCAGCAAAGTCACCGCCAAACTGCGCGGTGCGGTGCAGATTCCGCTGATCACCACCAACCGCATCAACACCCCGGAAATCGCCGAGCAGATCCTCGCCGAAGGCGATGCCGATATGGTTTCGATGGCGCGGCCGTTTCTCGCCGACCCGGAGTTCGTCAACAAGGCGGCAGCCGGCCGTGCGGATGAAATCAACACCTGCATCGGTTGCAACCAAGCCTGCCTGGACCATACATTTGGCGGCAAACTGACCACCTGCCTGGTCAACCCGCGCGCGTGTTACGAAACCGAGCTTAATTACCTGCCGGTCAAACAGATCAAAAAAATCGCCGTGGTCGGTGCCGGCCCAGCGGGGCTGGCGGCGGCCACCGTGGCGGCTGAGCGCGGCCATCAGGTGACCCTGTTCGACTCCGCCAGCGAAATCGGCGGCCAGTTCAACATCGCCAAGCGCGTTCCGGGCAAAGAAGAGTTTTTCGAAACCCTGCGTTACTTCAATCGCAAGCTGCAGACCACGCATGTCGAGTTGTGCCTCAACACCCGTGTGGACGTGGCGCAACTGGCAGCGGGCGGTTACGACGAGATCATCCTGGCCACTGGCATCGCGCCGCGTACCCCGGCGATACCGGGTATCGACAACGCCAAGGTGCTGAGCTACCTGGACGTGATCCTTGAGCGCAAGCCGGTGGGCAAGCGTGTGGCGGTGATCGGCGCGGGCGGTATCGGCTTCGACGTTTCCGAGTTTCTGGTGCATCAGGGCGTGTCCACGAGCCTGGACCGTGATGCGTTCTGGAAAGAGTGGGGCATCGACACCCAGTTGCAAGCGCGTGGCGGCGTTGCCGGTATCACCGCTCAACCGCATGCGCCGGCGCGTGAGGTGTTCCTGCTGCAGCGCAAGTCCTCCAAGGTCGGCGACGGCCTGGGCAAGACCACCGGCTGGATTCATCGCACCGGCCTTAAGAACAAGCAGGTGCAGATGCTCAACGGCGTGGAATACCTGAAGATTGACGAGGCAGGCCTGCACATCCGCATCGGCGCCGAGGGTGAGCCGCGGGTGCTGGCAGTCGACAACATTGTTATCTGCGCAGGCCAGGACCCACTGCGTGAACTGCACGACGGCCTGCTCGCCGCGGGCCAGCACGTGCACCTGATCGGCGGCGCCGATGTGGCGGCTGAGCTGGATGCCAAGCGCGCCATCAACCAGGGCTCGCGCCTCGCCGCCGAGCTGTAAAAACCCGCATGGGGCGGTGGTAGACTAGCGCCCCTTTTTGCACACAGATGCGCTCGCGTTATGGGTCCTTTCGACTGGCTGCCCCTCGCTCCCCTTGAACCGTTGCAGCTGGATTGGCTGAACGGGGTCGAGGTGGCCGTGCTGCGTCTGGACCGCATCGACCCGCTGATCAGCGGCAACAAATGGTTCAAGCTCACCGAGCATCTGGCACAGGCGCAGATCGCCGGTGCCAGCGGTGTCATCAGCCTCGGCGGCGCGCACTCCAACCACCTGCACGCGTTGGCGGCCGCCGGTAAACGCTTTGGGTTCACCACGGTCGGCCTGCTGCGTGGGCATCCTCAAGACACGCCGACCGTGCTCGACTTGAAAGCGTTTGGCATGCAACTGCATTGGCTGGGTTATGGCGGCTATCGTGCGCGGCATGAGGCGGATTTTTGGCTGCCTTGGCGTGAGCAGTATCCCGCAATGCACCCCGTGCCCGAAGGCGGTGGCGGCATCGAAGGGGCATTCGGTTGCGCAGTGCTTGTGGAGCAGGTGCGCACGCAACTCGGCAGCCTTGGCTGGGACGATTATGACGCCTGGTGGTTGGCGGCGGGCACGGGTACCACGCTGGCTGGGTTGGCACTGGCCGAGGCAGGCGCGCATGCGGTGTTCGGCGCCTTGGCGGTGCCGGATGATCATGGCGTGGCGCAGAACGTGCGGGCTATTGTGCGGGGTGGTTATGAACTGGTGGATGCCAGCCGAGGCGGTTTTGCCAAGGTCGATCCGCCGTTGCTCGACTTTATCCACGCCACCGAACAAGCCTGTGGCGTGCCGCTGGAGCCGCTTTACACCGGCAAAGCCTTGTTGGCCTTGAAGCAACAGATTGAGGCTGGACGCTTCGGCCCTGGCACGCGGTTGATCTTTGTGCACACCGCGGCCTGCAAGGCCGCCGAGGCTTCAGCGCCTAGTGTGTGGGAGCGGGCTTGCTCGCGATGCAGGCACCGCGCACCCTCAAGCATGCCGAGTGGATGCTATCGCGGGCAAGCCCGCTCCTATCAAACTACAAATAACCTATTGTTTTTGCTATTAAAATTTATTTTGGCTTGTGACTTTGGTCTTGGGTGCATATCCGTTACTGAGTTTATGGCTTATATCGGTTCCGCTCTTACAGCGGGTCACTTTTGAAAGGCCCGGAAGCCGGCCCAGCCAAAGTAAAAAAGGTCCTCGCCCCACCA
>NZ_VUAZ01000096.1 GCF_009296165.1 Pseudomonas kitaguniensis
AAAGTGAATGCTGGCCGGGGTTTCTTGATCCGTTTCTAAATCCGGGCTGTTCGCTGGGTACAGATCAGGGTCAAACGGTACGATTTCCAGGCGTTTTGAGTACGGCACGTCTTCGTATAGCGGGTAGTACGCGGTGGTTTGGGAGGGGTCCACTGTCCAGATTTCATCGAATTTGGCCAACGCATCACCGAACCAGTTACCCATGCTTGGTGTGCTCGGGAAACTTACTTTTTTGTCTCTGATGGGCGCCTTGCCGGGCTCCTGCCCAAACGGGTGGTAGCTCAAGGTGGCCATAATGGCGAGCTGATACAGGTTCAGTGCACAGAACTGCGGGTCAGTAGACAGCATCGGACACAGCGCGCGTAAAGGGCGAACTTCCAATACAGTGTGCTTACTGGCAAGCAAGCAGACCCCACGCTTTCCATGCTCGCCCATCAGTGAAGCCCAGCGCCGCATGGCCGGGTATTGACACTCGACTTCAGGCGGTAAATGCGCAATATGGTCGACGAAATGACGAACTTCGACCTGGAAGAAAAAGTCTGCACACGCTTGCGCAGGGTTTGTTGCAGTGCGCGAGCCGTCTTTATGAAGGTAGCGGGTTTGCTCGGCGCGAACTTGCAGTTCGGTTATCGGGAGCGGGTAGTGAGGCCTTTGTATTCGACGTATGTAGGTCAGTTCTTGCCCTTGATATTCGTCCTCAAGAGTTAATGCAATGGGTCCGGCAAAGTGGTTTTCAACTTTGCCATTGCCTGATGCGTCAAGCGTACCTTTATATTTAAAGCCTTCTGCATCAATAACGCTGTAGGGCAGTCCTGCGTAAGGTTGCCCATCGCCATTTTCATCCACCAACTGAAAGCTCGTCCATTTACCTCGGATCGGGCAGGTTAACATGCGGCTATTTAACGGGTGCTTCAGCTCATCATCCAATGCGCTCATTGAAGTGCTCCTTATTCTGTACAGCCGGGATAAATGGTACAGCTACGCCCATCGGGCATTTTAAAACTGCTGAAGTCTTTGTGGTTTCCAAAGCAATACGCATCTTGATCCTCAAAGCTTTTTCCCATACAACGTTTCCAGCCATTGGGGACTTTGACCCATGTATCACCCCAGCCTGGCCTTTCTTCTTCAGCCAACTTGATCTTCAGCTTTACGGTTTTACCGGGTAGTTGATCCAAGGTGTACGCCCCTACAGGACGCCCTTTCGTCAACGAGCCCTTAGCGTCAATCTTTTTGCACACGAGCCCCTTCGAAATATAACGTTCAGGCCCGATAGTACGAAACAGCCATTGGCACTGACCATTTATAACGTTTTCACCAGCAGCATCAAAAGTACCTTTGTATTGCTCTTCCAGTTGCTCTCTAATAATGACAGCGGTTGTATCCCCGCTAAAGTCTCCGCGGGTTTTTCCATAGGTCGCGTTAATCTCCAAGTCGATTCGATAAATAGCCAGTCTGCAGCCTTTGACTGTTCGGTATATTGGCACTTCGGACTCTGGCTTATACTCCGTGCGCCACTTTCTGTTAAAGGCAAGGTATGGGTTGTCATCAAGAGTGACCGTACACGTCTCTCCTTTGGCGGGCGCATACTTAACTACAGCGGAGTAAGCGAAGTTTGGAGGCAGGTCGGCCGTGAAGGTGAAGCTCTCCGACTTTCCGGTAGCACAGCCTGTTGTCAGAACTACGCTGGCCCCCAGCAAAAGCGTTTTAAACACAGGTGTCATAGCGAGGCCTTAACGTGCACAGACCTATCGCTGTAGGCAACGCGGTAAATTTGCTCATTAACATCCGCCTGTTCCTTGTCGAACCTGTAGTTGCCGGACTCACGCGCCTGTGAGCGGGAGCAGGCTAAAACTCAGGTTAAACAAGATACAAAACGAAAATATGCAGGAAACTTCCTATATCTAAGTGGAATTTTCTCTGATCCAGGGTGGGAGCACTTAATCGTCGGTGTTTCCCTCATCAACAACGGCCACCTTGTGCTTCGAATACCTTTTTTGCCCCCGCCAAGCTGGGGCAGCTGTTCCTGTTGCGCGCGCAAGGCAAGATTTTACGGCCAGGTTATCGCTCGGTAAGCCATAATCGCACGCATGACTTTTGACTCGCCTCTCGCTGCCTACCAACACGCCATCACCCAGCAAGGCTTCGTCACCGACGCGGCCCAGCACCGGGCGGTGCAAGCCCTGCAAAACTGTCACGAGGCCTTGCACCAAGGCCGTTCGCCAACCGGCGTTTACCTGTGGGGGCCGGTGGGGCGCGGTAAAACCTGGTTGATGGACCAGTTTTATCAAAGCCTGCGTGTGCCTGCGCGGCGTCAGCATTTTCATCATTTTATGGGCTGGGTGCATCAGCGTTCATTTCAGCTCAGCGGCATTCAGGACCCGTTGCAGGCCTTGGCGCGGGAACTCAGCCAGGCAGTGCGTGTGCTGTGTTTCGATGAGCTGTTCGTCAGTGATATTGGCGATGCAATTATTCTGGGGCGCTTGTTTCAGGTGATGTTCGAGGAGGGCGTGGTGGTGGTCTGCACCTCGAACCAGCCTCCCGATCAGTTGTATGCCGGCGGTTTTAATCGCGAGCGTTTTCTGCCGGGCATTCAGGCGATCAAGCAGCATATGCAGGTGGTGGCGGTCGACGGCGATGAAGATCATCGTTTGCACCCTGGTGCGGCAGTGCAGCGCTATTGGGTGCGGCAGCCGAATGCGCTGGGTGCGATTTTCAATGCCTTAAGCGAAGGGCAGCCAGTGAGTCGCGGCCCGGTCAGTGTCGGCTTTCGCTCGATTGTGGCGGTGCAGTCCAGCGATACGCTGCTTTGGTGTCGATATGCCGACGTGTGCGAGCAGCCGCTGGCGGCCATGGACTTCATGCTGCTGTGCGATCGCTTCAAGGCGCTTCTTCTCGGGGAGGTGCCCTGCCTGAGCGCGCAACAGCGCCCGGGGCGGATCGCGCGTGGCACCGAAGACGCTGCCCAGCACGTGGTGGCCGGGGACCGCGAGTTGCCGCAGTTGTCGGTGCACGATGACAGTGTGCGGCGTTTCATTGCGCTGGTGGACGAGTGTTATGACCGCAAGGTGCCGCTGTTCATCGAGGCCCAAGTGCCGCTGGAAGATCTCTACACCGAAGGCTACCTGGAGTTTGCGTTCCGGCGCACGCTGAGCCGCTTGCAAGAGATGCAGCTGCAACGCTTCGGTACGTAGGAAAAACCGTCGTACACGCCGAATGTCAGCGCTGGATACGCACACTCTTTGTATTTTCAGTCGGGCATTTGTCGTTAATCTGCTTCATTCGGCGCCGACTGCAGGCTTACAATCGTGTGCCTCAAAGGGAACCGATTCCCTTGTTGTGGTTATTGAGGAAGGCAATGGACACCCCGGACATTCTGGTGCTGCAAGCCAGCTACACCAACCCCGTGCACGCTGAGGCCATCGGCCTGGTGCTTAACCAATACGCTAAAGATCCAATGGGTGGCGGTCACCCCTTGGCTGCCGACCTTTTGCGGCAACTGCCGGCGGAACTGGCCAAGCGCGCCCACGCGTTCAGCGTGCTCGCGTTTGTCGGCGGCGAGCCGGCAGGGCTGATCAATTGCTTTGAAGGGTTCTCGACGTTCGCTTGCCGCCCGTTGATCAACGTTCACGACGTGGCGGTGGTGAATCGGTTTCGTGGCCTTGGGTTGAGTCAAAAGATGCTGCAGAAGGTTGAGGAAATCGCCCGTCAGCGCGGTTGCTGCAAGATCACGCTGGAGGTGCTTGAGGGCAATGATGTGGCACAGTCGGCGTATCGCAAGTTCGGTTTTGATCAGTCGATCTTTGATCCGGCCCATGGGCGCATGCTGTCCTGGAGTAAACCGCTTTAATAAATAAAGCGCAAAAAAAAGGCGCCACTTAAGGGCGCCAAGTTAACCTTTGCCAACGGAGCGGAATGGCGAAGGGTGATGCGGATTAACTAACGATTAAATTAGCTGGCAGGCTGTTGTTGTGCACTGGGTTGTTCGACAGTGTTCGGCTTAACAGTCTTGCCATCGGCAAGCGCCGTTGGATCAGTCGCGCCGTGAGTCTTTTGCTGCATGAAGGCGAAGTTGTTGTAAAACTCCTTGGAGCGCTCTGAACCGCCCTCTGCAAAGGCGGCGGCAGAGGTCAGCGTCATCAAGGTGGCAAGCATCAACGTCGAGAGTTTCATTGAGGTATTCCCATTAAGTGTGATCGGTATCCGCCTCGTCCTTGATCAGATTCATGGGGCGAGTCTGCAGGCACCTTATTAAGTGGGAGTTAACGCAAAGAGGCTTTGAGGTTAACAATATTGTTAACCTCAAGGCGGCTAATTAAAGCCTCCAGTCCAGCGCAAGTGTGACGGAGCGCGGGTCACCCCAATACACGCCGTTATAAAAGCCGACACGTTCGTAATATTTTTTATCAAATAGATTATTGACGTTAACCGACGCCGAAACATGCTCGTCGAATTGGTAGCGTGACATCAGGTTAACCACGGTGTAGGCCTGCTGGGTGATTTTGGCGCGCGTGGTGATCAGGTTTCCCTTGTCGTCCCGCGCGCCGGTCGGCCGATTGCTGAAGTCATACACATCGCTCTGCCAGTTCACCGCGCCGCCCACCGTCAGCTTGCGCCACGCGCCTGGCAGCCGGTAAGCGCTGGAGACCTTCAGCAGGTTGAGCGGCTGTTGGGTATTGTTGCGTTTGCCCGAGCCGTACACCGAGTGGGTGTAGGTGTAGCCGGCGGTCAAGTTCCAATCGGGCATCACTTCGCCGGCGACCTCCAGTTCGAACCCCTTGACCTTGTTACCTTTACCCCCGGATGTGTAGTACTCCTCACGCGTGACAGGGTTCGGCGGCACCGAGTCGTCCAGTTCGGCGACGTTGTCCTGGGTGCTCCAGAAGTACGCCGCCGCAAGGTTCAGGCGCTCGTTCAGCACGCTGCCCTTGAGGCCGACCTCATAGTTACTGCCCACCACTGGCTCGAGGTATTTCTTGTCGACATCGCGCGCGCTTTGCGGCTTGAATATATCGGTGTAGCTCGCGTAAACCGTGTACTCCGGCGTGATGTCGTAGAGCAGCCCGGCGTAAGGCGTCCACATATCGTTGTGCACCTGGCGGGTTTTGTCGGACGCGGTCAATTGGTCGTTGGCATCATATTCGGGGGTTGCGCTTTCCAGTTCCCAGCTGCCATAGCGGCTGCCGAGCACGGCGTGCAAACGGTCCGTCAGGCTCAAGCGTGTGGCCAGGTAGCCGGCTTTCTGTTTTTTGCTGCTGTGTTCGCCCTTCAGGCCCGTGACCGTGTCGGGAAATTTGCCGATTCCGCCCATGTATTTCCAGTCTTCAATGTTGCTGTACCCGTCAGGTGTTGGGCCTCTGCGCAGGAAGGGTGAGGCATCGCGTTGCGCGGCTTCGCCATACCCCATCATCATTGCGTGTTCGCGGCCCAGCAGCGAGTAGCTGCCGGCAAGGTTGAGGTCGACGGCCTCCATTTTCGAGGTGCCGAGCATATGGCTGGACCATGCTTGCATGCCACTGCGATCCGGGTTGGGAAAGCCCGCGCCGCCGTAATACACCTTGCCGTCGGTGTCACTTTGCCGATGGGTGTAAGCCGCCTTGAGATGCCAGTCGCCGGCGATTCGATGGTCCAGCGTGGCGAACGCGGTCTTGTCGGTCAGCGGCCAGGAGCTCCAATCTGCCGCCATGTTGGTTGCGCGCGAGAGCCCGGCCTTGCCACCCTGGCTGTTCCAGTAGGGCACGGTGCCCCACGTGGTGCCTTGTACCTGCTTGTTCTGGTAATCAAAGCCTGCCGCCAGCACGGTATCGTCGGAAATGTCGCCTTCCAGAATCCCGTAACCCACCGACCGCTGCAGCGCGTAGTTATCACGGTACGACTTGCTGTCGCGGTAGGCCAGCACGGTGCGCGCGCGCAGCCGGCCGTCAAATGCCAGCGGGCCGCCCACGTCTACGTAGCTGTAGTAATTGTCATGGCTGCCGGCACTCACACCGGTGCTTGCCTGCCACTGCGCGGTGGGGCGCTTGCGCACCATGTTTACCGTGGCCGAGGGGTCGCCGGCGCCGGTGGTCAAGCCCGTGGCGCCGCGTACGACCTCAATGTGGTCGTAGATGATGGTGTCGGCATCCGACTTCATGTAGCCGAAGGTATTGAGCATGCCGTCAATCTGGTAATTGCTGATGCCGTAACCCCGCGAGGAATAGGCGGCGCGGTCGGAGTCATAGTGTTGCACGTTGACACCGGTGGTCTGGCGCAGCACCTCGGTCAGCGTATTGAGGTTGAAGTCGTCCATGTGCTGACGGGTGATGACCGAGATCGATTGCGGGGTTTCCTTGATCGACAGGTTCAGTTTGGTCGCGGTATTCATCGAACCGGTGGTGTAGGCCCCGGTGTGCTCGGTATTCGCGCCCAGGCCTTCGGCGGTGATGCGCGTGCTGCTCAATTGCAGGGCGTTGGTCGGGGTGTGTTCGGGGTCGGTTTCGGCCAGTAGCTCAGGGCTCAGTGTGACGCTGAACAGGCCAAGGGTGAAGGTCATGGAACGGGTAAAAGGCGCAAACATCGGGGCAAGCTCCTTGTCGTCTTTGAAGCCACCCCGGAAAGGGAAGGCCATGGATCAAAGACGAAAGGAGCAGGGTGACTTTAGGTCTAAACGAGAATTGTTGTTATCTGTATGTTTCAGAGCCGTGACTACTTGGCGACTACCTCGGCGCTATCTGCCTTCTTCGGCTTGATCAGGCTGAAATCAATCAACCCCTTTTTCTGGGCTATATACGGATCGCCAATGATCAGCGGGCGCGGCTTGAAGCTGTCGTTGACCAGGCTTTTGCTGCGGTCCCATTCATCGAAACTCAGCCCGGCGAGGTCTGCCCAAGTGTGAATAAGCTGCGCGCTGCTGTAAGGCCGCTGCAGGTCGCTGGCGAAGCTCCAGTCATGTGTTTCACGCCATTTCGGTGAGGCATAGGCCATGAACGGGATGGTATACATCGGCGCCGTTGGCTTGCCTTCGTTGCGCCCAAGGGTGGTATGGCCTGGCGAGTCGAACACGTCTTCGCCGTGGTCCGAGAGGTAGAGCAAAAAGCCATTCGGGTCGGTTTTGGCGTAGTCCTTGATCAGGCTGGAGACCACGAAGTCGTTGTACCGCACCGCGTTGTCGTAGCTGTTGTAGGTGGCCAGTTGCTCGTCACTCACGCCAGCCGGTACGCCTTGGCGATCGGTGAATGTGTCAAAGGTCGGCGGGTAGCGGTACTGGTAGCTCATATGAGTGCCGAGCAGGTGCACCACGATGAACTTGCGTTCGGTGGGGTCGGCCAGTGCCTTGGCGAAAGGCTCCAGCACGTCACCGTCGTATTGGCGAGCGTTCTGGTTGCGGTTGTTATTGAGGTACACCTGCTCGTCGGCCTGTTCGGAAAAAGTCGTGAGCATGGTGTTGCGCTTGGTCATGGTCTGCTGGTTGGTGATCCAGTAAGTTTTATAGCCGGCCTGCTTCATCACGCTGACAATCGACGGCGTTTTCAGGTAAAGGTCCGGGTTTTCTTCGTCGGCGAAGGTCAGCACCTGTTGCAGCGCTTCAATGGTGTAGGGGCGCGGGGTGATGACGTTATTGAACACCGCCAGTTGGTCGCGCAGCTTGTCCAGTTCCGGCGTGGTGTTGCGCGGGTAGCCGTAAAGGCTCATGCGCTGGCGGTTGGTGGATTCGCCGATCACCAGCACCAGTGTCGCTGGCTGGCCGGCCATGCTGTCCTTGAGGTTTTTCAAGGGCGCAATCTGGCTGGCGCTGGTGAGCATGCCTTGCATGCTGTTGAGCTGCTCGGTGTAGCGGCGATAGGCGACGATCATCTGCCAGGGCACTGCGGGCTCAACACGGGATTCAAAACCGTCGATGGCAAGCGCCATGGTCGGGTTGGTCGCGATCTGTTTCACCAGTGGATAACCGACCACCGCCAAAACGATTGCGGTGGCGGCCAGGATCGACTGGCCGCGCGGCAGGTACACCGGGCGCAGGCGGCTCCACAGCCAAACAGCCAAGGCGGTATGGGCGATAAACGCCAGCACAATCCACCAGGCGAAGTATTGGGTCGCGTATTCGCCGGCTTCAGAGATGTTCGACTCGAACATGATGAAGATGACGCTTTGTGAAAATTCCTGCTGGTAGATGAAAAAATAGCCCAGGCTGGCCATCGAGCAGGCCCACAGCACCACGCCGATCAAGGCGGCGAGCAAGCGTGTACGGCGCGGGAACAGCAGCATCGGCGCCAACCACAGCGCGCTCAGGAAGAAGGCTTGGCGAAAGCCACTGAAGCCGGAGGTGCCGGTCAGTTGGATGAGTAATTGGGTAATACCCGAGAAATACCAGAAAAACATGAACAGCCAGCCAAGGCCTGCCCAGTCAAAACCTTTCGCAGACTTGGTGCTGCGTTTGAACATCGCCATCCAGTGCTCCAACCCGATCATTTTGCAGTTGACGCGCAACAGCGCACGCAACAGAGGCCACCCATGCATGGGGTAGCCTTTGAGGGCGGGAGTATCGGGAGGTAGATGTGAAAACTTTGTGAGATTTTTGTGTGGGTTATCTTACAAAGTGCTCAGGTGCCGGTTTCAACACAGCGCAGGGTGTGCGCCTGAGGGCTGATCCAGCTGGGCCTGGAGGTGTGAGCGCAGGCGCAGGACCTCTTGCTGAAGCTGATCGCGCTGGTCTTTCAACTGGCGCAATTCATCGCGACGGACGGTAACGTAAAGCGTCTGTGGCGGGCGTGTCATGGGTGCTGTGCTCATTGCTTACCTCGCAAATAGCCGGTAAATCGCGGTGCCGAAACGCTTTAGTCGAGGTTTTCGGCAACAGTCGAAGCAATTCTGAATTCTTTTTTGAGCCAATGGAACTTTTTTATTTTTGATTGTCTCTGTGACTTTTTGCAGGGTGTTGCTGAAACGTTCGACTTTTTTGTCATGAAACTACACGGATCCGCTCTGGACTAACCCTCATTAGCCTCATTGCGCTATAAACTATGTCACACATTTATTACGTAGTTAGGAGCATCAGCACATGCAACTGGGGATTATCGGACTAGGCCGCATGGGCGGTAACATCGCACGGCGCCTGATGCTCAATGGGCATACCACCGTTGTATATGACCGTAACGAAGCATTCGTCAAAGGCTTGAGCGAAGAGGGCGCCACCGGCGTCGCCGACCTTGAGGCTCTGGTAGCCGGGCTGCAAAAGCCGCGCGCGGTATGGGTAATGCTGCCGGCCGGCGCACCCACCGAAGACACCATCACTGCCTTGAGTGAGCTGCTCGAAGACGGTGACGTGATCATCGACGGCGGCAACAGCATGTATAAAGATGACATCCGCCGCGCCAAAACCCTGGCGGAAAAAGGCCTGCACTACGTCGACGTCGGCACGTCCGGCGGCGTCTGGGGCCTGGAGCGTGGCTATTGCATGATGATTGGTGGTGACGTCCAAACCGTGCAGCGCCTCGACCCGATCTTCGCCAGCCTGGCCCCTGGCCTGGGCAACATCCCGCGCACCAAGGACCGTCCCGCCAGCGCTGATACCCGCGCCGAGCACGGTTATATCCACGCCGGCCCAGCGGGTTCCGGGCACTTCGTGAAGATGATCCACAACGGCATCGAGTACGGCATGATGCAGGCTTTCGCTGAAGGCTTCGACATTCTCAAGACCAAAAACTCGGAAAACCTGCCGGAACACGAGCGCTTCGATCTGAACGTCGCCGACATCGCCGAAGTCTGGCGCCGTGGCAGCGTGGTCTCGTCGTGGTTGCTCGACCTGACCGCCGACGCCTTGGCCACCGACCCGAAACTCGACGGTTACTCCGGCTCCGTGGCTGACAGTGGCGAAGGCCGCTGGACCATCGAAGCCGCCATGGAGCAGGCAGTGCCGGTTCCGGTGCTATCGACGTCGTTGTTTGCACGCTTCCGTTCCCGTCAGCAAAGCACCTACGGTGACAAAATGCTGTCTGCCATGCGCTTCGGCTTTGGCGGCCACGTGGAGACTTCCAAAAAATGACCGCTAACGGCAAGAAACCCAAAGCCGAAACCGCACCGCCGACCACGTTGTTCCTGTTCGGCGCGCATGGCGACCTGGTCAAGCGCTTGCTGATGCCTGCGCTTTACAACCTGCGTCGCGACGGGCTGCTGGGCGACGGCCTGCGCATTGTCGGCGTGGATCACAACGCCATCAGTGACGCCGACTTCGCCAAGAAACTCGAAGACTTTATTCGCACCGAAGCCGCGAGCAAGGTCAAGGGCAATGGCCAAGACGCGCTCGACCCAGCGCTGTGGGCGCAGTTGGCCAAAGGTATCAGCTACGTCGAGGGCGACTTTCTCGACGACAGCACCTACGCCGACATCGGCAAAAAGATCGCCGACAGCGGTACCGGCAACGCGGTGTTCTACCTGGCCACCGCACCGCGCTTCTTCAGTGAAGTGGTGCAGCGCCTCGGCAGCGCCGGTTTGCTGAATGAAACCGATGAAGCGTTCCGCCGCGTCGTGATCGAGAAGCCGTTTGGTTCGGACCTCGCCACCGCCGAGGCGTTGAACGCCAGCTTGCTCAACGTCATGAGCGAGAAACAGATCTATCGCATCGACCATTACCTGGGCAAGGAAACGGTGCAGAACATTCTGATCAGCCGTTTCTCCAACGTGCTGTTCGAAGCGTTCTGGAACAACCATTACATCGATCACGTGCAAATCACGGCGGCGGAAACCGTCGGCGTCGAGACCCGTGGTAATTTCTTCGAAAAAACCGGCACGCTGCGCGACATGGTGCCCAATCACCTGTTCCAGTTGCTCGCGATGGTGGCCATGGAACCGCCGGCGGCGTTTGGCGCCGACGCAGTGCGCGGTGAAAAGGCCAAGGTGGTCGGTGCAATCCGCCCCTGGTCATTGGAAGATGCGCGGGCCAACTCGGTACGTGGCCAATACACCTCTGGCGAAATTGGCGGCAAGCAGCTTCCCGGTTACCGTGAAGAGGCGAATGTAGCGCCTGACAGCAGCACTGAAACCTTCGTCGCCCTCAAGGTGATGATCGACAACTGGCGCTGGGTCGGCGTGCCGTTCTACTTGCGCACCGGCAAACGCATGAGCATTCGCGACACTGAAATCGTGATCTGCTTCAAGCCTGCGCCGTACGCGCAGTTCCGCGATACCGACGTGGATGAACTCAAGCCGACCTATCTGAAAATCCAGATCCAGCCAAACGAAGGCATGTGGTTCGACCTGCTGGCGAAAAAGCCTGGGCCGACCCTGGAAATGGCGAATATCGAGCTGGGCTTCGACTACAAGGACTTCTTCGAGATGCAGCCGTCGACGGGTTACGAAACCTTGATCTACGACTGTATGACCGGCGATCAGACCCTGTTTCAGCGTGCCGACAACATCGAAAATGGCTGGCGTGCGGTGCAGCCGTTCCTTGATGCCTGGCAGCAGGATGACGGTATTCAGGCCTACAAAGCCGGTGAAGATGGCCCGGCCGCTGCCGATGCCTTGCTCGCCCGCGATGGTCGCACGTGGCATAGCCTCGGATGAGTGACGTTCCGGTGCATCCCATCCAGTTTGTATTAAGTGACATGGACGGCACGCTGTTAGGTCCCGATCACCTGCCAAGCCAGCGCACTCTCGACGCGGTGCGTGCCTTGCGCGCCGCCGGGGTGTTTTTCAGCCTGGCCAGCGGGCGCCCGCCCAAGGCCATGTTGCAGATGGTCGAGGCGTTCGGCATCGATGTGCCCGTGGCAGGGTTTAACGGCGGTACGTTGATCAACCCGGATGGCAGCGTGCTGTTGGCGCACCATCTGCCGGCCGAGGCGGCGCTGGTGACGCTGGCGCTGTTTTCAGGGCAGCCGGACGTTGAAGTCTGGTTGTTTGCCGACGGTGATTGGCTGCGCCGTGATCCGCCGGGGCCGATGGTTGCCGTCGAAGCGGCTGGCCTGGGCTACGGGCCGAAGGTAGTTGAGAGTTTTGAGCCGTACCTGGATCGGGTCGACAAGATCGTCGCGGCCAGTCGTAACGCGCCGTTGCTGGTCGCGTTGGAGGCGCAGTTGCAACCCAAGGTGCAGGGGCTGGCGCATGTCTCGCGTTCGCAACCGATTTACCTGGACGTGACCGCGATGCAAGCGAACAAGGGCGATGCCTTGAAAACCCTGGCTGCGCACCTTGGTGTCGCGCTGGAACACACGGCGGCGATTGGCGACGGTGGCAATGACCCGGCGATGTTTAATGTCGCCGGGTTCTCGATTGCCATGGGCCAGGCTGAAGAAGCCGTCAAGCGTCAAGCCAGCGTCGTTACCGGCAGTAATGTCGAGGACGGTGCTGCGCAAGCCATCGAGCGGTTTATTCTGGCCGCGCACTAAGCGCTAACTTCCGGTCATTCTTCCGATCATTGTTGTTGCACACGATCATTGTTGTTGCACAACGGCAATGATCGGAAGTGGCTGCATCGATTTACTTGGGCATTGCCCACGACTGCAACTGATAGCCGTCTTTGTCGAGTTCGGCGCGCGCCTGCAGCAACAAATCTTCTAGTTGGGTTGCATCGGTATAGGTACTCGAAGACAGCTGTTTGCTGCCGATACGGGTATTGGTGCGGTCGATGACGCTCAGGCTGAGTGCGCCGTTGCCATCGTGCCAGGCCACGCACTGAAAGGGTTGGAAAGCACGGTCTGCGATCAAAAGAGCTTCGTTGATGCGGAGCGGGGCGTTCATGTGGTTCTTCTCTCTAATTGCCCAATCAAGTGAGTGCCGTCGGTTGGGCGGGCCGCACGGCGAGTTACTTGTACTGATGCACGATGGCGGGGTACGGGTCACATGTTAGAGCAAGAAATTTCAAGCTCGCGTGATTGAAGTCATCTAAGCGGCTGTTTTAGCGGCGCAATTCAGGTGTCGATCGACCTCGACTTTTTTCCCGAAAATCGCCGGAGGTGGCTTTTTGCCCGCACTTATAGCGAAACGGTACATAGGCCGCGTCAATATCTTGATAGTGTGAGCCGCAGGCACTACAAATCATTGTTTATAAATAATTTTAACGATAGTGGCGCCAAGGAATAGTCATGGTTACTACACCTGTCCAGCGCCGTCTGCTTGTGGTTGACCCCTGTGATGATTGTCACGCGTTGTTGCCCGGCCTGCGCACCGCCGGGTGGCAAGTGGACAGTTGCGCGCTCAGTGCGGTCGGTGACCGCTCATGTGATGTGGGCCTGTTGCGTTTACAGCCGTTTCATTTTGAACGCCCGGAGGCGGTCAAAGAGCTGATCAGCCGCAGTGGCACCGAATGGATCGCGGTGCTTAGCCAGGATGTTTTACGCCTGCACAACGTCGGCGATTTCGTCTGCGAATGGTTTTTTGACTTCCACACGCTGCCGTTTGATGTGTCTCGTGTGCAGGTCACGCTGGGGCGTGCCTTCGGCATGGCGCGCCTGCGCGGCAAAGGCCACACGCAGGTGGACGAGCCCGAACATGAATTGCTCGGCGACAGCCGCTCTATCCGCGACTTGCGCAAACTGCTCGCCAAACTGGCGCCCACGCAATCCCCGGTGCTGATTCGCGGCGACAGTGGCACCGGCAAAGAGCTGGTCGCCAAGACCTTGCATCGCAAATCCCAGCGGCACGCCAAGCCGTTCGTTGCGATCAACTGCGGCGCCATTCCCGAACACCTGATTCAGTCCGAGCTGTTTGGCCACGAGAAAGGCGCGTTTACCGGTGCCCATCAGCGCAAGATCGGGCGCATCGAGGCGGCGAACGGCGGCACGCTGTTCCTGGATGAAATCGGCGATTTGCCGATGGAATTACAAGCCAATCTGCTGCGTTTTTTGCAAGAAAAACACATTGAACGTGTTGGCGGCAGCCAGCCGATCCCGGTGGATGTGCGGGTGCTGGCGGCCACCCACGTCGACCTCGAAGCCGCGGTCGAAAAGGGCAGCTTCCGCGAAGACTTGTACTACCGGCTGAATGTGCTGCAAGTGATGACGGCGCCGCTGCGTGAGCGGCATGGCGATGTGGCCCTGCTGGCCAACCACTTTTCGCGTTTCTACAGCCAGGAAACCGGCCGGCGCCCGCGCAGTTTCAGCGAGGATGCGCTGGTCGCCATGGCGCAGCACCCATGGCCGGGCAATGTGCGCGAACTGGCCAACCGTGTGCGCCGTGGCCTGGTGCTGGCGGAAGGGCGGCAGATCGAGGCGGCGGATCTGGGCTTGCAAGGCGCGCGCGCAATCGCCTTGCCCATGGCGACACTGGAACATTACAAGCACTGCGCCGAGCGTCAGGCGCTGTGCGATGTGCTCAACCGGCACAGCGACAACATAAGTGTCGCGGCGCGTGTGCTGGGGGTTTCGCGGCCGACGTTCTACCGGTTGCTGCACAAGCACCAGATCCGCTAGCGCCGGTAAACCAAAAGCCGCGCAACGACGCTGATCGTTGCGCGGCTTTTGCGTGTGGCTGGCTTAGAAGTAGTACGGGAATTTCAAGCTGAAGGTAAAGTCCGGTGCGTCATCGGTCATGCCTATCGACAAGTTCGGCACTACCGTCAGGTTATCCGTGGCGGCAATCGTCATGCCGACGTTGAAATAACCAGCGTTGGCGTCGCTGGAAACCACCGATTGCCAGTCCTGACCGCTTTGTTTGATCTTGCTTTTGCGCTGCACCAGGTCCGACACGGAAAACGACATGCTCATCTTCTCGTTGAGCGCAAAAGCGACCCCCAGGCCCAACTGGAGGCTGTCACCCAGGCTGATTTTGCCGGGGACTTTCTGGTTGACGTTGGGGCTGATATCGCCGAACGACTCTTCGAAGTTATGCGTATACGACAGCGAGCCGAACAGCACCGCCGGGTCGACGGTTTTCACCAGCGAGATACCCGGCGTCACCGACCACACACCGTTACCGGTCGGCAAACTGGCCGGCACCGCGAGGTTATTGTTCTGCGCTTGTTCAATCAGCTTGATGCCATACGGCTCTTCGCCGGTCGGCGCCTTGAGCCGCACCGACAGCACGGCGTCCGGCAGGTTGGCGCTTTCATCCAGAAATTTATAAGCGACACCGAAGTTCACGTCGCCAATGGTCGGGTCTCGCGTGACCGAGGCTTCGGAGGTTGCGGTGGAGTCACCGTTGGCACCACCGGACTGGTAAGTCGACTCGCGGTAGATCACCGGCACGTTCACGTCGAATTGCCAGCGGTTGTCGGGGTTGTAACGCCCGGTCAGGTCCAGCGTCCAGCTATCGGACTTGATCCGGTCCAGGTTGATATTGCCGAGGAAGATCGAGTCCAGCGCCAAAAAGCCGTTGAGTGATAATTGGCGCGCATCGTAGCGGGAATAGGTGATGCCGGTTTCCAGGCTGAACCGGCCATTGCCGAAAAAGCCACTGGCCTCGTTATAGAGGTTGCTCACGCTTTGTGCCGGTGCCGAATCGTCCTTGAGGCTTTGCCCGTAGGAGCTGCTGCCGGCGGCACCGCCCGACGCCGCTGCCGCGCCCACCCCCGGCGTATGGCCGGCCACGGCGGTGCCGCCTTTCTGAAAGTCGGCGGGTGACTTGACCAAGCGTTTAGGGGAGGGTGCGGCGGGTTGGTCTTCTACCTGGCGTACACGTTGCTCCAGCACGGCGAGTGCTTTTTGCTGCATGTCATAGCGTTGTCTGAGCTCAAGCAGCTCGCGTTTCAAGGTTTCTATATCGGCATCAGGGGCTGCGTAGAGAGCGGATGCGGGCAGGAGCGTGCTTAAACATATAGCGGCATGTAACGATAAAGATCGATGCATGAAATAAGCCGTCCCATTTTTTTAATGCGTAAGTGTGGTGGCTCAACGTAGTTCAGTAACCGGAAGGGCGTAGGCCCTTGAGTTGCTCAAGGTTGAGGTTCTGCGTGAGGCTGTTCAAACCGTTGCTGCCCAGTACCACATTGAGTTGGGTCGAGTTTGCAATGGCGTTGAAATCGCCTTTGATAATCGTGCCTTGGCTGACGGCGCCGCCGCCGATCTGCTGCAACACGCTGCCCTGATTGTTATTGGCCTGGAGCGCGAGTTGCAGCCCGCCATTTTGCGCAGTTACCGTCACTTGGCCGGCAGCCGTGCTGCCGGTAATCGGCTGGCCAGCCACCAGCGCTTGCCCGGACTGCACATAGTTGGCGGGAGCCAGGCCATTGCGCGTCACGTTGATGTCGACGCCATTGGTGGCGCTGTTGCCGTCGCCGGCCGCGCGCACGCTTTGCACCACGCCTTGGCTCGTGCCGAGGCCTGCGCCACCCACCACCGTGCCGGTGCCATCGGGTTGCTTGGCTGAACCTGTGCCATCGTGCCCGCTGACGTGCACATAAAACTGCGGCGCCACGGTGGTCGTGTTGACCTGCATGTTGGCGGTGCCGGTCATGCTGGCGCCAGCGGCGTTGGTCCAGGTGCTGCTCATCACAATGCCAAAGCTGATAATGCGCCCGGGCATCACATAACGTCCGCGCAGCTCGGCCATTTCCGCGTCCTTGAGTTCGATCGGTTTGAATGCCGAGGCGGCATAAGCCGGTGCGCAGGTGGCCAGGCACATCAGCGTCAGCCAGCGTTGGGTGTTCATCGTCTGCTCCTGGAGCGTCCTGCCCCTTGTTGCGCTGCTAGAAGAAGTCGCTCTGGATAAACCCGAAGTCCATCAATTCGCTATCACGCACCGGGCTGAATGCGTTCAACTGGCCCTTGGCGGTCAGCGGTGCAGGCGGTGTGAGCAGGGCGTTGGCCTTGTCATAGCCCTCACCGATGACGGCAAACACGATGCCGTTCCAACCCTTGACGAAATCGTCCCTGGTATAACGCTTGTTGCCCAGCACGGGGTCGCCGATATACACCCAGTCGTTGTCGGCACGCTGCAACACCACAAAATGCTTGTAGCCGCGAATGTCCAGCAGCACCACAACGGGCACTTTCAGGGTCACCAGCACGTGCGGCTCAATGCGGTAGCCCTTGGCGCGCATCTGGATGCTTTCCAGGTAGCGCTTCATGTCGAGCATCGAAAAACCCTGCGTGCGCACCAGCTCTTGGTCAGCGTTGACCAGCATGCCCTTGATCACGTGGTCTTCATCCACGTCCATCCAATAGGCTTGGCGCAGGAGGGTCGCCAGCGCGGCGGCGCCGCAGCTGAAATCGGTTTTCTGTTCCACCAGGTTGGCAAACTTGCGCTCGCGCAGGCTCTCGACTTTCTTGTAGATCACCGCACCGTTGGGCATGACCACAGCCATTTGCGCCGCCCAGGTCGGGCCGGTGAGTGCTAGCAGAAGGAGGCAGGTAACGCGCCGCATGATCGAATCGCCTGTTGGACACTGGAAATAAAAAGGGCCTTGTTGCCAAGGCCCGATCTGCATCAGAAGCGTGTAATTGCTACGTTGTTTTGAGCTTGGTTGTTGCCACCCGACAGGGTGTTGGTACCCACTACACCCGAAGCGTGGTTGAACGAGTTGTTCACGCTGGCGCTGTTTGCCACGGCTTTGCTTTGGCCGTAATAGGCGTTGCCGCTGCTGAGGTTGACGCTGAGGTTACCCGACACGTCTTGCACGGCATTGACGGTGGCGCTGCCGGCTTTGCCGTTGCCCGAGTTGATGACAGTGCTGTTGCTGCCTTGGTTGGACGTACCCGAGGCGACGGTCGACTGAATGATGCCCGAGCCGTTGTTGCCACTGTCGTTGACCGAAGCATTGTTTTTGCTGGCGCTGCTGATCACCAGGTTGCCGCCGGACGATTGCTTGGAGTTAACCGTGGCAAACACGAAATCGGCATCGCCAGAGGTGATTGCAGCGTCGTTTTTGCCCTGATTGTTATCGCCACTCAGGGTGTTGTTGCCGACCACGCCGCTGTAGTTGTTGAGCGAGTTGTTAACCGACGCGCTGTTTTCGGTTTTGTCATTGAGCACCACGTTGCCGTGGTTGTTTTGGCCGTCATTCGCGGTCGCGTTAGACGTGGTGGTGGGGCCGCTCGCTTGAGCAGCAACAGCCATCAGTGCAGCCAGAGCGAAAGCCAGTGGTTTAAGAGCCATTGTCGTTTTCATGGTGTATCCCCTTGCTTCTAATGAGTGGTTAAGTGTGTTGATACGGTGTAGCCGTAGACTCAGCTTGATCAGTTGAGTCGTAAGTTCAGGGTGTTAGCCACCTGGTTCCCCACCCCTGCGCTCTGGTTGACCTGCACCACCCCACGGCTGCCGGTGAAGGCCTGGTCGCTGGTCACGACCTGGCGGCTGCCAGTGGTAGAGGTCAACCCTGAGTCGGTTGCAAGCGCAACGTTCTGTTGCGACATGACGCTGTCGTCGATGCTTTGCGGGCCAGCGCTGACGCTGATTCGCACGGCATTGATCATCTGGTTTTGGGCGCCGGCTGACTGGTTGACACTCAGTGCGCCATTGCCATGACTGAACGCGTTGCCCTGGATTGCGGCGTTCGCGTTGAGCGAGCGGTCGGCCACCGCGCCGCTGATTGTTTGCGTGACGGTGAGGTTCGACGCGGCGTTGCGGCCCACCGTAATGGCGAGGTTGTTGCTCAGTTGTTGCTGGTCGCCGGCGACCTGGTTGATCAAGGCAACGCCGTTGTACTGCGTGCCGCTGTTGTCGATCACCGCGTTGTTATTGCTATCGGCCATTGCAGTTGTGCAACCGAGCGCAGTAATCAATATCCAGGAACGCTTCATCTCATCGCCCCCCGGCCATGCCACCAAGGTTATTGAGGGGCGCAAGGCCGCTGGAGAGCGCGCCGTTAATCGTGCCGGAAATACCGCTGCCACTGCCGCTGCCGTGCCCGGCCGCACTGCCGGCGCCAAGGGCTGCGCCGCTGCCGGTATTGCCCAGGCCCGGGAGGTTGCCGCCCGGCAAAATACTGCGGGTGATACTTGCGCCGCTGCTGATACCCGCGATGTCGTTGTCGCTGAGTTCGCCGTTGGCGGCGCGCATGATCTGTGCCGACGGGTTGGCACTTACGGCAGTGGGGTAGGGGTCGATGCCGCGTGAACGGCCCATCGCGTAGGGCTGGACCTGGCGTTCAATCACAATCACACCGTCGCCGGCGAGCACGGGAAGGCTCACGCTTGCACTCAGTACAGCGCTGATCAGCAAGAGGCTTGGTAGGCTAGGATTGTGTCTGTCCACGGCAACGTTCCTTATGGGCGCGCTGACCCTGAGCAGCGCTGTAAGGACTAGAGCAGAAGCCGTGCCGCTTTTTATTTATCTTTATTATTCAATAGTTTGAAGTTAATGGAAGGCAAAGTAGTGGCACTGTTGTAACGTCAGCGAGACACTCACCCGCCTGGTCAAACTGCTGGCCGTCAGCGCGGACAATGCTGCGCAGATTGGGTTCAGCTGTATCAGCGCTGTAACACTCAACCGCAGAAACCCATGGCCCTGTGCGGCACGGGCGATACAGGGCGGCGCGGTGTAACAGAAGTGGACACTGCGGTGCAAAATGGCGGCCGAACTGTCCCCGGCCTCCTGAAACGGAGGCGGCAAACAGCTCGGTCAGCCTTTGGGTGCTTTACGCGGGATGGAATTGAGTACGGGGTTGCCGTCCTGGTTCTGGGTCAGGTAGACCGGCAAAACCTTGGGCAGGGAGGGGATGAGGTTGTTGACCTCATTGATGTTGTAGATGCCGCCGATGCGAATCGTCCCGGTACTCGCGTCTGCCAGCAGCACCGGTTTGCTCAGGTAGCGGTTGATCAGCGGCAACGCATCGGCCAGGGCCAGGTTGTCGAGCACCAGCTTGCCCTGACGCCACGCAAGGGCTGCGTCATTGGGGTTGATCGCAGCGACGTGTGGCGCTGCATCACCCGGGTGATAACTGGCTTGCATGCCAGGGCTGAGCGGCACACTGGCGTGCAGCGTGTCACTTGAGACCTGCACCGAGCCTTCAAGCAACATCACCCGCACCTGATCTTCGTACTTCCAGACGTTGAACTGTGTACCCGTGACCCGAACCTGCCCTTCGCCCGCCCGCACGATAAACGGATGATTGCTGTCATGGGTGACCTTGAAAAACGCTTCGCCCTTGTTCAGCGTGACCCGGCGCTGGTCTTTGTAATGGCGGTAGACAAGCTCAGTGCCCAGGTTCAATTCGACTTGGCTGCCATCGCTGAGGGTGACCTTGCGCAGGCCATCATTGGCTTCAAAGTGCTCATACGAACTGGGCAGCCAGCCGGCTTGCCAGCCGGTAAAGGCGGCGAGTGGCAACGCGGCGAGGCAAATCGCGGCCGCCACCGCATAACGATGCACCCGCCTGCGCGGCGTCAGCTGCACCACCGGCGTTACAGGCGCCCTGCGCGGCAGGTGGTCGGCCACGTCCCAGACTTCGAGCATGGCCGCGTATTCAAAAGCGTGCAGCGGATGCGCATCGTGCCACTGCGCAAACGCCTGACGCTCGCCTGCCGTGCAATCGCTCGCATGCAGGCGCATGCACCAATGCGCGGCGGCGTCGGTGATGGCGTCATATTCGGCTTCTGAAAGGGGCTTATCGCTCATTGGCTCATCCTGATTTCGCTCATTCTAACCTCCCGAGACGGACGGCGAGAACAGCCATCATGGCGATTGCCCATCAATTGGAACTTATTCTCGTTTGAAAGCCTCAGAAAATCGAGGACACGCGTCCGTCATTCCCACAATGGAGAACGAACATGCTGAAGAAGACCTTAGCTGCCCTGTGTGCAACCACTGCTCTGCTGAGTGCCGGCGCAGCCCTGGCCGATAAGCCTGGCGCTGGCTGGATCACCATCGAGAAGGCCATCGAAGTCGCCAAGACCAAGGCTGGGTACATCGAGGTCTACGCGGCCGAAGCAGACAACGATGGCTATTGGGAAGTCAAAGGCCGCAAGTCCGATGGCACCGTCTATGAAGCACGTATCGACGGCGCCTCCGGCAACGTCCTGCGTGACCAGAAAGACTGACCGCGGCTCCGGGGGCTGTTCAGGCCCCCGAATCCAATTGACGGCCCAAGTGAGTAATCAGGAACGTCACCGAGTCGGCATTGCTCAAGATGGTGTCAATGCGTTTGTCGGGGTTGCTCATGAAAATCTTTCGAGCATCGTCAAGGTCCAGGGCGCCGGTGGCGTGCAGCACCGAGCGGCCAATCCCTTGGGTGGAAGTGGCGAGCCCGTAGTCTTCCCATGCCGCAGAAACAGTGTTCCACGTCTTGAACAGCATCGTCGCCGGTGTGAGCGTGGACAGCGCCGTCGTGCTCAGGTCGTCCATGTCTGTTTTGAGCGCCAAAGCGCCGGGCCTGGTGGTGTTAACCAGGTCAGAGAAAGGTCGCATGCTGTCAAGGTAGGCGATGTCTTCGGTGTTGAACTTTAAATGCGTCAATTCATGTATGAGCACCGCAGCTCTCGCATGCGCGGAGACGTCGAAGGGTGAGTTCAAGCGATTCTGATACTCATCCAGGGATGGATCAAAGAACCGATCCAGCAAGTACAGCGTTTTGCCCCTGTCATCGGGCAGCGTGAAGGCGTAGCTCAATTGCGTATTCAGCCGGCTGGTGCCACTGACAAAACGGTTGGAGTTCGGGCCGGTCAACGTGGGGTCGCTTAACGCGTCAAGTATTCCATCGACGATCCGTTCGATTCTGCTGAGCTGATCAGCGGTCAGGCTGATCACGCCAAACATTTCGCCTAAAAAAATGCCCAAGCGGCTGTTGGGATCGCGCAACGTTGAAAAGTGAGCGATGTTGCGTTTGCAGTTGACGGTGTAATAAGTAGCGACGTTCAAGGCTTCCGTGATGACCTGAGCTTTCCAACTGGACAGGGCAGCGATTGCCTGGATGCCCGTGGCCTGGATGTTAATCGCCTCGCGTTCGCCGGTTCGCGTCTTGATGCGTGACAGCACTTTGCCGAAACGCGGGTTGTGCAGGTTAAGGTCCAACACCCATTTGCCGTGTGGGTTACAGCCCACACACGGCCCTGTGTGTTCGTCGTTGGCCAGGCGCCAATGTTGTGCGGCTTTCTCGACTGAGTACACCTTGCCTGCCAACGGTACATAGTATTTCGAGGTCGCCTTGTCCTCATACACAGAGACCGGCGTACGCTGTTCAAGGTCTTTCAGCGCGATATCGTGAGCCTCGAACGGCTGTAGCCGAGTGCGTGAAGACGCGGTGATATTAAGCGTGGCCAGGCTTGTCGCTGTGGGCAGCGTTTCGTCTGACAAGTCGGCTTGCGACAGCACTGTTTCTGTGGGTGGCGGGCTCGCAGTCCCCTCAAGCTCACTGCGCAGGAAGGCCATTTCAGCCACGCCCAGGATAAAATCCCTCAGGGCAGCCCTCCATTGGTGTAACTGCAGCGCTTCAGCTGAGCGCTTGAACAGCTTATAGCTTCGCCACACCACCAGCGGATACGCGAGTTTGCCGGCCATGAACTGCACGGCCGTGGGAATACCCTCGCCCAATAGACTGATCACTCTGTCCCACAGCAGCTTGGCGCCGTTTTCGAATTGGCAGGTCAGCATCTTGAGCAGGATTTGCCGGGTGTCATCGAACAACTGGTAAAGCAGGTTACCGCGTAGCGTAGACGCGGCGAGCTCAATCTCGGAGCGGCGATAATGGTTGCTTTGCAGCAAGTTCCGATACACCGCCTGTTGTGGGTTTTCCAAATGGCTGATCAGCCAATCCTGAAGTTCGCCCGGGCGGTCTATTTCATCCAGCAGCGCTTGCTCGTCCGCATACTCCTTGAGTACATGGTTTTCGCTGTAAGGCGCGTACAGCACCAAAGGCGCCGAGGGCGCAATTTCAGCCCCTATTAAATACATGCCCACTACCTTGACGGGTGTGCGCCTGCGGTCGCAATCAATTCCAGCGGGCGAATCACTGCCGTTGCGCCGTCCATTGCGGCGCGGGCCACGGCGTCAGGCATGTCGAAAACCTGCTGGACCCAACTCAGTGCCTGCGCGGACAGTTGTTCTTGCAGCGCTAACTCGTGGGCGAACTGCAACGTTTGCCAGGGCAATTGTCGGCAAAACAGGCGTCGGCGTTGGCGGCCTTCATCGGTTCGGGCGTTGAGCTGGTTGTACAACAGCTTCTGGTAGGCCGCTTTCAGGTCCAACTGCCGGACCATTTGAATCACCGCACTTGCATTCAGAGTGTCCGGCAGCGGCCTGGCGCTACGTGAGCGGGGGCGGATGTTTTCGGCGTCCAGGTTGGGCCAGTGCCGCAAGGCAAAGTCGGTCAGGCTGTAGTCGTGGATGTCGAGGGCTTGGTGAACGGGGATCAAAATGTGATCGGGGTTGAGGGCCAGGCCGGGAAAGCGTGCATCCAGCAGCGCCAGCAATGCTGTGAACGTATGCGCGCGGATGGGCGTGATGCCCTGCAGGTAATCTTCTTCCTCGGGCGCATTGTTGTGGTATTGCTCAAGAAGTTCCGCCTGATGGATCTGGTCCTGGGCGGGCGCCATTCCCAACCATACCGGCAAGGCCTGCTGATTGATCATGCTCTTGGCCACCGCCATGGCCCTGGGCAGGTTAGTCGGCGCGGGCTGTTCTATCATGCTGTCCAGGCGGTCTTGCAGGGCGCGTGCGCCCAACCCCATGGAAAGCAACTGATCAACGCCGCCCATCACAGAGTCGTTGTAGGTGCTCAGGCGATTTTTAAGTACGTCATCGTCAATGCGTTGCAGGGCGCCCCATCGATAAACCTGATGCGGCACGGGCAGGGCGATCGGCAGGTTTTCGAGCAGGCTCAAGCGCTTGATCGGGTGTTGCAGACGCTGTTCTATCTCCTCGCGCAAGGTGTGGATCGAGCTAAACACCTCGTGACCGCGCCCAGGCGTCCAGAGCACCACCTGGCCTGAGCGCAGCGGGTCTACTCCGCCGCGCTCAGTCAGTACAAACAGGTTGGCAAGGCGCTGAGGTGTATCGGCCGTGCCAGTGCCCAGTGTCAATGCGTAGGCGTCCGGAAGAAACCCGTTGATACCGTGCCGGGTCAAGCGCACAAGGCTGTCGGGCCTGAGTACAGCATCAATAACGTCCTGGCTGCGCGCCATCATGGTTTTACCCAGTAGCCGCAGTTGCGCCTCGCTGCGCAACCCAAGGAGCATCGCGTGGATATGTTTTTCGCGTGTGTTGCCAAGGAACAAGCGCGTAAGTTCGCGCATCGAGTGTTTGGCGAACACCAGCAGTACTTGATCGATAATCGCGTTGAAGGTTTTCAGCGTCATGCTGTGCAACTGCAGGGCTTCGCCCTGGCTACGCGGACCGTAAAACCAGGTTCGGGATGAGTCGGGCACTGCAGTGGCTTCAAGGCTCAGGCGCTCGATGAAGTGTTCAACCATGCTGATGGATGACACCGGCAGGCGCGCTTCGCGCTCTTGGGCAGCCGTGGCGTAGGTGTTGATATACACCTCACTCGCATTAAGGTCCTGTTGCTTTATTAGCAACTGCGCGTTCAGTGCGAGGGCGACCATGCTGCGCAATGTCGGATGCTTTTCGCGTTCGAGCGCCAGCGCATCCTCGGCCGCCTGCAGGTGCTGAAGCAGCAACTTGGCGCGCTCGGCCTTTACCGTGGAAGGGCGACCGTTGCCGCTGGTCACGGGGTGGACAGTCCAACGCCCGGCTGTCGCCAGCAACGCCAGGCGATCGTCGAGCATTGTGCGTATATCCAGCGCGCAATCGAGCAGGGGTTCCAGCTCGACCTGGCCATCGCTGCGCCGATAAAGCGCCAACGCATGGTTCATGTTGTTGATTTGCTTGCGCGCTATGTCTTCGACAATGCCGGTAAAAACGCTGCCCGTGACAGGTCGCGCAGCAATGTTCACTTGGTTCAGGCCAATAAAAATGTTGCGCTCATCCAGGGACAGGAAGTTGAGTAGCTCATCTTCGTGGCCCGCAGCTTTGAGCATGCTCAATAAAGTATCTTTCAGATCATCCAGGTCTTTGAGCACCTGTAGCCCACGCGATTGCGTGTAAAGGTAAGCGCGGCTCTCGCTGATCATCAGCGTGCTGGCCAGCTCCACGTAGTGCTCATAGGGCGCGTGGATACGTACTTTTTCCACGCTCAGGTTTTTGGCGTAGGCGCTGCGAGCAGGCTGGTCGCTAATGAACATTGCCTGGAGCATATGGCTTTCGTCGGCGCTGATGATTTGGTCTTGGCGCTTGAGCAACACATCGACGCGAAACTTGTCAGCCATGACTTGCGCGAAAAGCTCCAGGCGTGAGGTCCCGTGCTCTGTGTCCTCGTTCCAGTAAGTCTGCAGCAGACTGTCCAGCAGCTTTGACAGAATCTCGGAGCTTCTTTCGACCAGCGTTTCCCATCGCTGGTGGTCGTGTTTCAACTGGGGCTGGGTGAAGGCAGTGGTGACATGCTTGGGGTTTGTATACTCGCGAGTGTGTTGCTTGGGCCAGGCATGTGTCACATGGAACTGTAAGAGCGCTTCGCTTAATGGCAGTGAATCGACCCAGCGTCGACGGCCGTATCCGCCACTTTGTATAAAACAGTTCACCCGCGTATCGCGTTGGTCCAGGCCTGGGAAGTCCGCGCGCGCCATGATGCCGAGCAGCGTATCGAGCATGCCGGGCAGCGTGGGAGTCTTTTGCAGGTGCTCAAGCATGGCCTGCACATTGGCTTGCTGGCAGGCCTGGAGCGTCTGCTTCTGGTCTTCCATAACGGCGCCTTCGACGACCGTGGTGGTCAACGTTAGTGGTGTGCCAAGGGATAACGTGTTGCGCTGGGCAATCGACAAGAACCTCAGCAGGTCTAAGCGCTGCACCGCATCCGCCAATTGCTCGGTGACCTCCACCAGCAGCAAGGCACGACTGTCACTGACCTGAATACCGCCGTAGGGTGTGTAAAAAAGCGCTTTGCCAGCGTCCGGGGTCGGGCTGATCAAAAAGGCGCCGGCGAGTGGGATGGGCGGCTGCCCCACGACGTTGATCAGCAGCCTTTCGACACGCATCGGATACCCCAGCAGTTGGGTATTCTGGCGGGCTGCGTCACTGGCGTAGTACAGGTTATGCAGCCAATCAAGATCTTTGACGGTGAGCCCCAGCGCGCGTTCTCGCTCGCTCGGGGTTTTGCGGCTGAGGGGCAGCACGAATTCGTCAAAAAAATACGGCGGGGTGGCGCGTAGCATGGTGTGTTTCCATCGTGCATAGGGAACCACAGGGTAAGTACGCGTCACGTGCTGGCGGCGGTAAATAATCAGCCCCGGCACACGTTGACAGCAGGTGCGTTGCGTGGTGTTTAATCAACGGTCTGAAGGTTCATTCGTTGCCCCTGCCAATCATAAAAACGGAGCTTCAAATGTCTGCGCAGTCTCCGACAGTCAACGCGGTTTCAACGTCAATCGGCTTCAACCAGCTTGTGCAATTGCTTCAACGGGTTTTCGTCGCGCACGGCACCTCGCCGGACGTGGCTGCGATCCTGGCGCATAACTGTGCCAGCGCCGAACGCGATGGTGCGCACAGCCACGGTATCTTCCGAATCCCTGGCTACCTCAGCACCCTGGCCAGCGGCTGGGTCGACGGCAAGGTCACGCCGAAGGTTACTGACGTGGCGAGCGGTTTCGTACGCGTAGACGCTTGCAATGGTTTCGCTCAACCGGCGCTGGCAGCCGCACGCTCACTGCTGGTGGAAAAGGCGCGCAGTGCCGGCATCGCGCTGTTGGCGATTCACAATTCGCATCATTTTGCCGCGCTGTGGCCGGATGTCGAACCCTTCGCCGAAGAAGGGTTGGTGGCGCTGAGTGTGGTCAACAGCATGACCTGCGTGGTGCCGCATGGCGCCGATCGCCCGCTGTTCGGCACCAACCCCATCGCGTTTGCCGCACCCCGCGCAGACGGGCCGCCGATTGTGTTTGACTTGGCCACCAGCGCCATCGCACATGGCGACGTGCAGATCGCCGCGCGCAAGGGTGAGAGGCTGCCGCCCGGCATGGGGGTCGATAGCCTCGGCCAGCCGACCCAAGACCCCAAAGCGATTCTTGAAGGCGGTGCACTGTTGCCATTTGGCGGGCACAAGGGCTCGGCGCTGTCGATGATGGTCGAGTTGCTGGCTGCGGCACTGACCGGTGGCAACTTCTCGTTTGAGTTCAATTGGGCCGACCATCCGGGCGCGCGCACGCCGTGGACTGGCCAGTTAATCATTGTGATTGACCCGAGCAAAACGGCCGGGCAAAACTTTGCCGAGCGCAGCCAGGAACTGGTGCGGCAGATGCATGCGGCGGGGTTGAGAAGGTTACCGGGGGATCGGCGGCATCGCACGCGGGCTAAGTCGCTGCAAGCAGGCATCGAGGTTGACGCGAAAGATCTTCAACAGTTGCAGGCACTGGCCAACAGTTGAATTGGACCGCGCGCGGGGCGCGGTCCAATGGCTCAGGGGCGGCTCATTTGCGACGGCTTAGTTGCGGCGACCCAGCAACAGGCCGACCACCAGGCCAAAGCCTGCGGAGATGGCCACGGTCTGCCACGGGTGGCCACCGATATAGGTTTCGGTGGCGTCGACCACTGGCTTGCTGCGCTCACGCACGCTGGACACCGACTCCAGGGCTTGCTTGAGCTTGATGGCGACCTGCTCGCGCAAGGTTTCGCCTTCTTCGCCTACCAGCGAAGCGCTGCTTTTGAGCAGCTTGTCCGATTCTTCGATCAATGCCGTCAGCTCACTGAACGCTTGATCCTTGATTTGCTCTTCGACAGCTTGGGCGGCAGTTTTGCGGGCCATTGTGTGACTCCTTGCGAGTGAATGTGACAGTGAACAATGGAGTATCGGTCAGCGTCAAAAGTTGCAGTTTTTTTGCTCAGGCGCGGTACTGCGTGAAATCCGAATCAGGAAATTTCGACCTACAGTGTAAGATGTCACCTATTTGTGCAGCAGGTAATTCAACATGAGCTTCAATCTGGCCAACAAGACCCTCGCCGAACGTGCCGAGCTGGAAGATGAAAAGTCGCGCCTTTATGACCTGTGGCAAAGCAACCTGGGCAAGGCCAAGGGCGAAGCCGCGCGCTTGTTCGGCGAGCGTGCCAAGCGCAAGGGCAAGTGGGCTGAATGGGTGCGTGCCGAACTTGACGGAATGTCACCGCCGGAGTTCTCCAACATGGTGCGCAGCGAAGTCAACAAGCTGATGGCCGCGGCTAAATAAAGCACGCCACTGCGCGTCAGCGGGTTTTACATACACAGCAGATTTGCTTTCTGTGGGAGCGGGCTTGCTCGCGATTACGGTGTGTCATATAAATATTTTTCAACTGATACACCGCAATCGCGAGCAAGCCCGCTCCCACAGTTGACCGAGTTCAGCTTGTGATGTTGATCTGGCTTTTGATCGTGATTTTGATCTGAAAGCGCCCCGTTAAACCACGATGGCCGAACGCAGATATTAGGGAGTGAGCATGCCTGATGTACCGGTACGCCTGCATCGCCAGCAAGCCCTCTTCAGCGCTCGAAGGGTCTAAAGCGCAACCACTCCTCACGAGTCATCTCCCAAATCTCCCGCGGCAAGATGCCTTCGACAAACCGGTCTTCATCGGTCCTGATCAGCCGCATCCCCGCGCGCTCGGAAATTCGCCGCGACCCCAAGTTAGGCGCGGCCTTGGGCACGCGCATCAACGGGCGCTTAAGCACCTCAAACCAGTATTCAGTCACCGCTGCGCTGGCTTCGGTCATCAACCCGTGGCCTTGCCACTGCGGGCCTAGCCAGAAGCCACGATTGTTGTCCGGCTGGTCTATCAGGCTAACACTGCCGATCAATTGCTCAGGCGCGCTGTTGAGGCGAATCGACCAATGCCATTCTTCGCCTCGATCCATAGCCGGCAAGGCGCTGTGCTCAAGATAAGTGCGTGCGCCGTCAGCCGGGTAGGGCCATGGCACCTGAACGTTGAGATAACGCACCACCTTCCAATGCGCAAACTGTTGCTGGATAGCGTCGGCGTCATCCAACACCAGCGGGCGCAAAATCAGACGAGGTGTGTAAAGGGTGGGCAGCACATCCAAGTTGTACTCTCCTTGGTCACCAAGTGGCCGTGTTTGGCAGATCAAGCGTGCCACGCTCGACAAAGCGCATCGTGCCGAACAGTCCACCCGCCAGCTTGCCGCGCAGCACATACGGCAGGTTATTCAAGCTTTGCGTCTGGCTAATGCCCAGCGTCTGACGCAACACCGAAAACGCCGAAACACTCACTGGCACCGTCAGCACAGTCTCGGAAAACCTTGGGATAGAACCTGTTTGATCACTCACCCCCGACGCCAGCGGTCGCCCATTGACGTCCAGGTCCAATGCCAGGCCGCTGTAGTCGATTGCCGTTTCATTGGGGTTTTGCACCCGCAACTTCACGGCGAAACGCACTTCCATGTCCTGGCTTTGCAGCGGCTCGATGCCCACCACGGTAATGTTCACCGGGTCGCGGTTGGGGAACAGCGCGCAGGCGCTCAAGGTCAGCAGCAATAACGATAGAACCATGAGCTTGCGCATAAAAAGGTGCTCCTAGTGCGTGACGTCCGGGTCCTGCATGACCTTAAGGGTCGAAGACTCCGGATCAAATTCATCTTCCTGCAGCGCTATGAACTCCTCCGGCAGGAAAATGTTCAACAGGATTGCACAGAACGCACCCACGGTTATCGGCGATTCAAAGATGTTATGCAGCGCCTTGGGCAGGTCGCGCAGCACCTCCGGCACGGCGGCCACGCCGAGGCCCATGCCCAGCGAGATCGCAACGATCAGCACGTTGCGACGGTGCAGCCCGGCTTCGGCGAGGATCTTGATGCCCGCCACCGCCACGGTGCCGAACATGATCAGGGTGGCACCGCCGAGCACTGGCTTGGGCATCAGTTGCAGCACCGCGCCGATCATCGGGAACAGCCCCAGCAGCACCAGCAGACCGGCGATAAAATACGCCACGTAACGGCTGGCCACGCCGGTCAACTGGATCACGCCATTGTTCTGGGCGAAGGTCACCATCGGCAGGCTGTTGAAGGTCGCCGCCATCACTGAATTGAGGCCGTCGGCGAGCAAGCCCGACTTGATGCGCTTGATATACAGCGGGCCTTTAACCGGCTGTTGCGAAATCATCGAGTTGGCGGTCAAGTCACCGGCGGCCTCCAACGGCGAAACCAGAAAGATCACCGCCACCGGGATAAACGCCACCCAGTCAAACGAGAAACCGTATTTGAACGGCACCGGCACGCTGATCAACGGCACGTGAGGCAGCGCCGCCATGTCGACGCGGCCCATCCACCAGGCCACGGCAAAACCCACGCTCAAGCCGATCACGATCGAACCCAGGCGCAGGAACGGACTGCTGAAGCGGTTGAGTACTACGATGGTCAGCAACACCAGTGCCGCCAGCCCCATATTGCTCGCCGCGCCCAAGTCGCTGGCACCAAAGCCGCCGGCCATGTCGGTGACCGCCACTTTGATCAGCGACAAGCCCATCAAGGTGATAATCGTACCGGTGACCACCGGGGTGATCAGCTTGCGCAGCTTGCCGATGAACTGGCTGAGCAGCACCTCGACAAACGCTGCAAAAAAGCACACGCCGAAGATCGTCGAAAGGATTTCATCAGTGCCACCGCCACGCGCCTTGACCATAAAGCCGGCGCTGAGGATCACGCTGATAAACGAAAAGCTGGTGCCCTGCAGGCACAGTAGCCCCGAACCAACCGGGCCGAAGGTGCGCGCCTGCACAAACGTGCCGAGGCCCGACACAAACAGCGCCATGCTCACCAGGTACGGCACTTCGCTTTCCAGGCCGAGCACACCGCCCACGATCAAGGTGGGCGTGATGATGCCGACGAAGCTGGCGAGCACGTGTTGCAGAGCCGCAAAAATCGCCGCAGTGAAGTGCGGGCGGTCTTCCAGGCCGTAGATCAGGTCGGATGTATAGCGGGGGCGAGGGGTTTGAGCGTCAGACAAAATACAGGCCCGGTAGGGAAAGGGGCGCGCAGGATGCCAGAAAGTGCTGGCTGTCGACAGGGGTGCTCAACGCTCACGGCGGCGCTGCGCCCCGTTACACCTCGCTAACCGTGACCCAACGCGCTTCACGCGCGGCCAGGCGAATCGCGGTTGCGAGTTGCTCGACCGCCCAAGCGCCCTCAAAGTCGGTGCCCTGCGCGCCTTGCCCCGCGAGCGCCATGATCAACTCGTGGACTTCCAGGGTCTTCAGCTCGTTGTAACCCAGTTGGTGCCCGGCCGCCGGGCTGAAGGCGGCATAGCCGGGCAGGGCGGGGCCTGCCAACACACGCTGGAAGCCGTCCTGGCCAACGCGGCATACCCGCAGTTCGTTCAGGCGCTCCTGATCGAACGCCAGCGTGCCTTTAGTGCCGCTGATCTCAAAACTCAGGTGGTTCTTGTAGCCATGCTTGAGCCAACTGCTGCTCACCGTACCGCGCGCGCCATTGGTGAATCGCAGTAGCGCATGCACCTGATCATCCACGGCAATCGCGCGGGTTGTTTGGCTGCCCGTCGTGGCCGGGCGTTGGGCGTGAACGGTCTGAGTGTCGGCGCACACGCTGTGCACCTCGCCCACCAAGTAGCGCGCCATCGACAGCAGGTGGCTGCCCAAATCCGCCAGAGCGCCCCCGGCATGTTCCACTTCGCAGCGCCACGACCACGGCGACGCCGGGTCGGCCATGAAGTCTTCGCTGAACTCACCCTGGAAACTGATGATCTCGCCCAGCTCGCCATTCGCAATCATTTGCCGCGCCAGGCTGATCATCGGGTTGTGCTGATAGTTGTAGCCGACCCGCGTCACCACACCCGCCGCACTGGCGGCGCGGCGCATGGCGTCGGCCTGCTCCAGGCTCACGGCCAGCGGTTTCTCGCAATACACTGCCTTGCCTGCCGCAATCGCCGCCATCGCCATGGGGTAGTGCAAGTGGTTGGGTGTGGTGATGGCCACCACGTCGACCTTGGGGTCGTTGATCAGCGCCTGCCAGTCGCCATGGGCCTGGGCAAAGCCCCACGCCTTGGCACAGCGTTGCGCACGCTCGGTGTCGGCATCGGCCAATGCCGCCAGTTTCAATTGCACCGGCAGGTCGAATACCGCGCGGGCATTGTTGAACGCCAGGGCGTGGGCGCGCCCCATGAAGCCTGTGCCGATCAGGCCGATTCCGAGTTCCCGCATAGCCGTGGTCCTTTGAATTATTGTTTTCAGGAGGGCTATTAATGGAATAAAAATTCACATAATTCAAGATATGGAATAAAAATTCATTATCGATGATCGTTCCCGCGCAGAGTAAGGGAGCGATCATCAAGCGCAGTAATGTCACCCTATTCAGGCCATCGGCAAAAGCCGCCAGTTAACAAAAGATAACGTAGCGCCGATTGTCAGACGATTCGAAACCCCGATAGGATGGCCCCTGCTTGCTCCAGGCGCTCTAGATTGCAGGTTTCAGAGCCCAGAAAGGCAAGACGACCTAACAATAATAAATCGGGAGAAAGGTCTATGAGTGAGCCTGTCATGGGTTGGGTTGTTTGCCGCCCGCGCGCCGCACGCAGGGTTGCGATGCTGGCCACAGCGCTCTCGCTGCTGGGGGTGTTGTCGACACCCGTGCTGGCAGCCGGCGATACCGGCGCAGCGCCGGCCTTTGCGATTGAATCGCCCAAGGCCGCCAAGGGCCTGATGATCGATGTGGTCCACGCAGGCTCTCGCCTGGTGGCGGTCGGTGATCGCGGGCACATCCTCTATTCCGATGATCAGGGCGGCACCTGGATCCAAGCCAAAGTGCCGACCCGGCAACTGCTCACGGCGGTGTTTTTCGTCGACGCCAAACAAGGCTGGGCCGTTGGTCACGATGCACAAATTCTCGCAAGCGCCGACGGCGGCGCCACCTGGACCCAGCAATACCAAGACCTCAAACGCGAAGCGCCGTTGCTCGACATCTGGTTCAACGACGCCAGCCATGGCTTGGCGGTAGGCGCCTACGGTGCGCTGATCGAAACCACCGACGGCGGCAAAACCTGGGCGGACGTCAGCGACCGCCTCGACAACGAAGACCAGTTCCACCTCAACGCCATCGCCCGGATCAAAGACGCCGGCCTGTTTATCGTCGGTGAGCAGGGCAGCATGTTCCGCTCCAACGACGACGGCCAGACCTGGGAAAAACTCGAAGGGCCGTACGAGGGCTCGCTGTTCGGCGTGATCAGCACCGCGCAACCGCAGACCCTGTTGGCCTATGGCTTGCGCGGCAACCTTTACCGCTCCACGGATTTCGGCAGCACTTGGGAGCAGGTTGAACTGACCGCGACGCGCGGCGCCCTGGAGTTCGGTTTGTCGGGGGCGACCTTGCTCGATGACGGTTCGATTGTCGTGGTCGGTAACGGCGGCAGCGTGGTGGTCAGCCACGACGATGGCCAAACCTTCAGCGTGTTCAATCGCCCCGACCGTATTTCGCTTTCGGCCGTGACGGCGGCAGGCAATGGCAACTTGATTCTGGTCGGGCAGGGCGGTGTTCGTGTCGCCATGCGACGGCGCCGAACCGACAAAACAATAAGAAGGCGGAGCAAGCATGAGCAGTCATCACAACGATAAAGCGACCTTTCTTGAGCGCCTGATCTTCAACAACCGCCCGGCCGTCATCGTCATCTGCCTGCTGGTGAGCGTTTTTCTGTTCTGGCAGGCGACCCTGATTCGCCCGTCCACCAGCTTTGAAAAAATGATCCCGCTCAAGCACCCCTTCATCGAAAAGATGATGGAGCACCGTAACGACCTGGCGAACCTCGGCAACACAGTACGCATTTCGGTGGAGGCCAAGGACGGTGACATCTTCAGCCAGGCGTACATGGAGACCCTGCGCCAGATCAACGACGAGGTGTTCTACATTTCCGGCGTCGACCGTTCGGGGCTCAAGTCGCTGTGGAGCCCCAGCGTGCGCTGGACCGAAGTCACCGAAGAAGGGTTCGCCGGCGGTGAAGTGATCCCGCAAAGCTACAACGGCTCGCCGCAAAGCCTCGACCAACTGCGCAACAACGTGCTCAAGTCCGGCCAGGTCGGGCGCCTGGTGGCGAACGACTTCAAATCGAGCATCGTCGACATTCCGCTGTTGGAGTCTTACCCCGACCCGCAGGATCAGGGCAAATTGCTGGCCCTGGACTATCGCAAGTTTTCGCATGAACTCGAAGACAAGATCCGCGACAAGTTCGAAGCGCAGAACCCCAACGTCAAGATCCACATCGTCGGCTTTGCCAAGAAGGTCGGCGACCTGATCGACGGTCTGGTGATGGTGGTGCTGTTCTTCGGCGTAGCCTTCGTCATCACGCTGGTGCTGTTGCTGTGGTTCACCAACTGCCTGCGCAGCACCATCGCGGTGTTGAGCACGACGCTGGTGGCGGTGGTCTGGCAACTCGGCTTGATGCACTTCTTCGGCTTCGGGCTCGACCCCTATTCGATGCTGGTGCCGTTCCTGATTTTCGCCATTGGTATTTCCCACGGCGTGCAGAAGATCAACGGTATCGCCCTGCAATCCAGCGAGGCCGACAACGCACTGACCGCCGCGCGGCGTACCTTCCGGCAACTGTTCCTGCCGGGCATGATCGCGATTCTGGCTGACGCCGTCGGGTTTATCACCCTGCTGATCATCGACATCGGCGTGATCCGCGAGCTGGCCATCGGCGCGTCCATCGGCGTGGCGGTCATCGTGTTTACCAACCTGATCTTGCTGCCGGTGGCGATTTCGTATGTCGGCATCAGCCAGCGTGCCATCGCCAGGAGCAAAAAAGACGCAAACCGTGAACACGCGTTCTGGCGCCTGCTGTCGAACTTTGCCAGCCGCAAAGTCGCGCCTGTCTCCATCGTGCTGGCGCTGGTCGCCTTCGGCGGTGGCCTCTGGTACAGCCAGCACCTCAAAATCGGCGACCTTGACCAAGGCGCGCCGGAGCTGCGCCCGGACTCGCGCTACAACAAAGACAACAACTTCATCATCAGCAACTATTCCACCAGCTCCGACGTGCTGGTGGTGATGGTCAAAACCAAGGCCGAAGGCTGCTCGCGTTATGAAGCGATGGCGCCCATCGACCAGTTGATGTGGAAGATGCAGAACACCGAGGGCGTACAGTCGGCGATCTCGCTGGTGACGGTGTCCAAGCAGATGATCAAGGGCATGAACGAGGGCAACCTGAAATGGGAAACCCTGTCGCGCAACCCCGACGTTTTGAACAACTCCATCGCGCGTGCCGATGGCCTGTACAACAACAATTGCTCGCTGGCGCCGGTGCTGGTGTTCCTCAACGACCACAAGGCCGAAACCCTCGACCGTGCGGTGCATGCGGTGCAGGACTTCGCCAAAGACAACAACAAGGACGGCCTGGAATTCATCCTCGCCGCCGGTAATGCCGGGATCGAAGCGGCCACCAACGAGGTGATCAAAGAGTCGGAGCTGACCATTCTGATTCTGGTGTACCTGTGTGTGGCGACAATGTGCATGATCACCTTCCGTTCCTGGGCGGCGACCCTGTGCATCGTGTTGCCGCTGGTGTTGACCTCGGTGCTGGGCAACGCGCTGATGGCGTTCATGGGCATTGGCGTCAAGGTGGCGACCTTGCCGGTGGTGGCGCTGGGTGTGGGCATTGGCGTGGACTACGGCATCTATATCTACAGCCGACTGGAAAGCTTCCTGCGCGCCGGTTTGCCGCTGCAAGAGGCGTACTACCAGACGCTCAAGTCCACCGGTAAAGCCGTACTGTTCACGGGTTTGTGCCTGGCCATTGGCGTGTGCACGTGGATCTTCTCGGCCATCAAGTTCCAGGCCGACATGGGTTTGATGCTGACCTTTATGCTGCTGTGGAACATGTTCGGCGCGCTGTGGCTGCTGCCGGCGCTGGCGCGGTTCTTGATCAAGCCCGAGAAGCTGGCGGGGCAGAAGGGCAATTCGCTGTTTGCCCACTGATCCAGCTTGGTTGCCGAAACGCTGTGGCCTGTGCCACGGCGTTTTGCATGGCGCGGCCTTAGGTCGATGCAACAATTTGCCCTATCATGCGGTCTTTCCTCTTGATGATTGATGGTTATGACTGCCGACACTGCTACCTTGCTCGACGCTTTTAAAGACTGCCAGATGGTCGAAATCGACGGGCTGCACACCTTCGATTTCAGCCTGGATGAACACACACTGCTGATCATTTGCATGGACGGTCGCGCCGAGAAACGCTGGAGTTTCAGCCTGGAGCAGGTTCGCGCGGCGATCTTTGATCAAACTTTGCAAAGCTGGACCCTGACGGGTGACTCGGGCGAGCATCGCCTGGTGTGCATGAACGGCGTCACCGGCAATAATAATGATGAGGAAGAAGCAGATGATGATGCGTAAATTCTGGCCCCTGCTGATGGCGGGCAGTGTGGGTGCGATGTCGGTGCAAGCTGCACCGGCACAGACCTTCGAGCTGTTAGTGGGCAGCTACACCGCCGGCACCAGCGAAGGCATCTACCGCCTGCAATTCGACAGCCGCACCGGCCAATTCAACGGTAAACCGGTACTCGCCGCCAAGGCTGAAAACCCGTCCTGGCTGACGCTCTCCAAAGACCAGAAACACCTGTTTGTGGTCAACGAAAACGGCCCCGGCCAGCACGACCCGGTTGGGCGTATCAGCAGTTACAGCATCAGCCCGAACAGTCATCAACTGACCCTGATTAACCAGGTGCAAAGCCTGGGCAACGAGCCGACGCACTCCAGCCTCGCCGCTGACGGGCGTTACCTGTTCGTTGCCAACTATTCGGTACTCGAAGACCCGGGTGGCAGCCTGGCGATTCTGCCGGTCGACGCCACGGGCAAATTGTCGGCGCCGGTGCAAATGAGCGCGCACCCGGCCAGCCGCGTGAACCCGGAACGCCAGGCCTCCAACCATGTGCATTCGGTGGTGTCGTCGCCGGACGGCAAGTATGTATTTGTGCAAGACCTGGGCGCAGACAAGCTGTTCGCCTACCGTTACAACCCCAACGCCAATCACGAGCAGCCACTCACCCCGGCCGACCCAGCGTCGGTGCAGTTGCCGGGTGGCAGCGGCCCGCGTCACTTGCTGTTCAGCGCTGACGGCAAGCACGCCTGGCTGACCACCGAGATGAGCGCGCAGGTCGCGGTATTCGATTACTACGACGGCAAGCTGACGCAAACCCAAATGGTCGACTTTGCTGCCGGGCAACCCGTGTCCGACAAGGCTGGCGCCGCGTTGCACGCTTCAAGCGACGGTAAATTCCTCTACGTGAGCAACCGTGGCACCGCCAACCAGATGCTGGTGTTCAGCATCGACCCGGCCACCGCGCACCTCACGGAACTGCAGCGCCGTACCGTAGAAGGCGACCACCCACGCGAGTTCAGCCTGGACCCGAGCGGCAAGTTTTTGCTGATCGCCAACCAGAAGAGCAACGAAATTGTGGTGATCGAACGTGACCCGAACACCGGCCTGCTGGGTAAAACCGTGCAGAAATTGCCGATCGATGCGCCTAGCGACCTCAAGTTTTTGCTCCGTCAATAAGCCACAGGCCCCGCATTGCGGGGCCTGACTCGTTGTATTAATTCTATTAATAGCAGCTAATGTTTCAATGTATTTCTAAGGTGCAGCCCTCGGGCGTAAGTTGGGTTCCAAGGCCTTCCCCGGCCATCCAACCCAACGAACACAAGGGTCACCGCCATGAACTTCAATCTCTTCTCGATCATCGCCGCTTCCGCAGTGTCTGCCACCGTGGCCTTGCCGGCCGCCGCCAGCGTTGACGTTGTCGGTAAAAAATCCAGCACCAGCGCCTACACCCAGAAATACCTGCAACAAAGCGCGAATTTCTACGCCGCCCTCGACCACAAAACCCAACACTGAGCTTGAGCGGGTCGACCGTTCAACTGTGGATCTCAGGGCTTTGCCATGATGGCGATGAACAGCGGCGACTCCAGAAAGCGCTGTAGCCACGCTTGCAGACGGTGATACGGCGTGGCTGCAAACCACGCCCGATCAACATGCGCGAACTGCCGCACAAACGGCGCCAGTGCCGCATCAGCCAGGGTCATATGCTCGGCCAGCAAATACTCCCGTCCGGCCAATAACCCCTCCAGCTTTTGCAAAAACACCTCGCCCTCGGCCCGATAATCTTCCATCGGCTGTTCGGGGTAGCGCTCGGCGTACTTGTATCGATCCAAATGATGTTTGAACGACTGGTCATTCTCGGCAATCAGCGCCAGCACCGTCGGGTCGCCTTGCAGCCACCAATCCTCAGGGTCGTGCCGCGCCAAGGCCCATTGCATGATCTGCAAACTCTCATCAATCACCCGGCCGCCCATGCTCAACACCGGCACCGTGCCTTTGGGCGACAGCGCGAGCATGTCGGCCGGCTTGGCCTTGAGGCTCACTTCAATGATGCGCACCGGCACGCCGCTGTAGCGCAACGCCAGCCGCGCTCGCATCGCGTAGGGGCAGCGCCGGAACGAATACAGCAGCGCTTCGCTCACTTGACCTCCACAGTACTCAACCCGTTGCCCTGGCGTTTAACCTGGATCTGCACCGGGATGCGTTCGTGCATTTCCTGCACGTGGGAGATCACCGCGACTTTGCGGCCCTGCGCCTGCAAACCATCCAGCGCGTCCATCGCCAGTTGCAGCGATTCGGGGTCGAGGCTGCCAAAGCCCTCATCGATAAACAGCGACTCGATCTTCAGCGTGCTCGACGCCATCGACGCCAGGCCCAAGGCGAGTGCCAGCGAAACCAGAAACGTTTCGCCACCTGACAACGAGTGCACCGAGCGCAATTCATCGCCCATTTCCGTGTCCATCACCAACAACCCGAGCATGCTGCCGCCACGTTTAAGGCGGTAGCGACGCACCAGTTGGCGCAATTGCACGTTGGCGTGGTGTACCAGCAGGTCGAGGTTGTAGGCCTGGGCGATCTTGCGGAAGGTGTCGCCGGTGGCCGAGCCGATCAGCGCATTCAGGCGTGCCCAGCGCTGCCATTCTTCGTACGCTTTGCTGATCTGCTCGGCCAGCGCATGGTTGGCGTCCTGGCGGCGTTGGTCTTCGGCCTGGCGCGCGCGCAATTCGGCGCAGTGTTTCTCGCCTTCGGTGAGTTGCTGGTTGAGTGCGGCCAGTGTGCTGTCGAGCGCTTCGGCTTCCAGGTTGCCGTTGTGCAACGCCTGATGCTCGGCCAGGCGTTGCTCGCGTTCTTGCAGCAACACCTTGGCTTGTTCAACGGCTTTTTCGCTGTGCTGCAACTGTTGGCGCAATTGGCTGACGCCGCTGTCGCTAAAGGCCAACAAGCGCGTCAGCCCGTCGTCATCAAGTTCGCCGTGCTGCGCGCGCCACTCAGCCAGGCGCGCGTCGAGGCTGTGCTGCTCGGCCGCCAGTGCGTGTTGACGCTCTTGCTGCGCCTTTAGATCGGCGGCCAATTGGGTCAGGGTGTTGCGCAGGTCTTGCAACTGTTGGTTGGCGTCGGCCTCGCTTTGGCGTGACTGCAGCACCGCGCTTTCGAGTTGCTGTTGCCACTGCTCGGCACTCGCGTGATCACCCAACAGGGCGCTGAGTTTTTCCTGGGCGGCCTGCTGTTGCGTGGCCAACTCGCTGACCTGTTGCTGCAGCGCGTCCAACTGCTGCTGGCGATGTTGCTGGTGGGTTTGTTGTTTCTCGATGGCCTGCTGGCGCTCTTGCTGTTCGGCCACTTCATCGCGCTGATGGCCCAGTTGTTCCAGGCGCTGGCTCACCTGCTGGTCCAACTGCATAAAGGTTGCCGCCGGTTCGCGGCGTAAACCTTCCAGGGTTTCAGCGGGCAACAGGCTGGCAAACGCAGTGAGTTCCTCGTCCAGCCGCTCGCGGTCGTTGGACAGCTCGCGCTGTTGGTCCACCAGCAATTGCCGGGCTTTTTGGCTGGCGTCCTGCGCGGCTTGCAGTTGTTGCTGCAAACGCCCGGCATTTTGTTGCAGGTTGAGCAGGGCGCCCTGGCGTTGTTCGTCCGCAGTGATGCTTTGCGTCAGTTGGGCCAGTTGCTGAGCCAGCCAGGCGCTGCGCTTGGCGGCGTCCTGATTGAACAGCGAGGCCGACAGTGGGTGTGCCTCCAGGCTCGGTGTCAGGCCTTGTTGCTGCGTCGCCAATTGCTCTTGCTGCTGCAAAAATTCCTTTTGCTGGGCAATCAGCCCACCCACTTCGCCGCGCAGCTCGGTGAGTTTTTCCTTGAGCGTGTCCACGGCTTTCTGCGCGCTGGCCGCTTCGTTCTCGTCATGGCGACCGAGGCTTTGCAGCAAGGCTTCGGGCTGGTGATACGGATGCTCATGGCTGCCGCACACCGGGCATGGCTGCTCATCCTGCAACTGTTCGCGCAATTCCTCGACGCTGGCGCTGCGGGCCAGGCGCTGGCGTTCGAGCAATTGCCGGGTCACTGTCAGGGTATGTTCGGCCACGCTGAGTTCGGCTTTGGTTTGCAGGCCGGTCTGGTTCAGTTGGTCGCGTTGCTGCTGCGCTTCAGCAAGTTTTTGCGTGAGGCTGGCGGCCTGTTGATCAAGTTGCTGCTGGCTGTCCCACAGGCGCGTCAAGTCTTCGAAAGCGCGCTGTTGCTTGCGATTCTCTTGCAACAGGCTGGCGAGTAACTGGATCTGCTCGGCGACAGCGTGCGGTTCGGCACCGGCTTCCTGATACAACAGGTCCAACGCATCGCGTTGCTGGGCGAATTTCTCGGCGGCGGTGGTCGCGCGCTGCTCAAGCTGCGGCAGCTCAGCCTGGCCCTTGTTCAAGCGGTTGCCGATCAGCATCAGCTGTTGCAGGCGGTCGCGGTAGGCGCTCCAGGCGTCACTCAGCGGCGCAAGCGCGGCGCTGCGCTCCAGCTCGGCGGCCAGGCGTTGCAGGCGCTCGGCGACCTGGCGGTGTTTTTCCTGCAAGCCTTGCAGTAACACCTGGCCTTCGCTGCAAGCGGTGTGCTGCTGCTGTTGGTCGTCGCTGCGTTTGGCCAAGTCTTTGGTCAGGTGGGCGAGGGTGCTTTGTTCTTCAAACGCTTGACGCAGCAATGGCAGGGCGTCGGCCTGGTTTTTCAGCGCGTCGGCGAGTGCCGCCTGGACGGCGGCTTGCTGTTGTTGCGCCTGTTCCTGACGGGCATGCAGGGCGGTTTGCTGCTCGATGTGTTGCTGAATGTGCGCGGCGAGCGGCGTCAGCAACGTGCCGAGTTCAGCCTGCCGTGCAAACTGATGGCGTTGCGGCGCCAGTTGCTCCAGAAGGCTCAAGTCCTGGCGTTGCGCGCCCTGGCCGTGCCAATGCTGTTGGGCCTGTTGCAGCTGCTCAACCGCGTTCTGCTGGCGTTCCTGCCATTCGCGCAGTTCCTTGAGCCAGGTGTGCTGAAGCTCCAACTGCTTGAGCTGGGCCTGCTGGGTCTTGAGCTGTTGTTGTGCATCGGCCAGTTGTTGATCAAGTTCGGCACGCGCTTCGGGCGCCAACGGCACCACGCCGGTGGCCTGGTCTTGCAGGTGTTTGTGCGCGTCTTTGGCGTCTTTGGCCTTGTCGAAGGCGCGGCGCCCAAGCTGGGTGTAAAGCGCGGTGTCAGTGAGCTTTTCGAGCAACTCGCTGCGCTCATTGTCGTTGGCCTTGAGGAACGCGCTGAACTCGCTTTGCGCCAGCAACACCGCACGCGTGAACTGCTCGAAATTCAAGCCCAGCGCCAATTCCAACTGGGTTTTGTATTCGGTTTTCTGGCTGGCCAGCAGTTGGTCGCTGTCGAGGTCGATCAGGCTTTGCCGGCTGTTCTGTAACTTGCCGCTGGCCTTGTCGCGTGCGCGGTTGGCTTCCCAGCGCGCACGGTAGCGGCGGCCGCTGACACCGACAAAATCGACCTCGGCATAACCGCCGCCCGTGCCGCGCCGTATCAGGGTGCGTGGGTCGCCGATAGAAATATCACTGTCGGCATCCGGCATTTTCGCCTGGCCGGTATCACCCAGGCGCGGCACGGCGCCAAACAGCGCCAGGCACAGCGCATCGAGCAGGGTACTTTTACCCGCGCCGGTCGGCCCGGTAATCGCGAACAACCCGGCGCTGGCCAAGGGTTCGGCGGTAAAGTCGATGTCAAACGGCCCCGCCAGCGAGGCGAGGTTTTTCAGGCGGATGGCGAGAATTTTCATGGCTGTTCAGCTCCCTGTTGCACTTCCTGGAGCAGCACGGCGAAATCCTTCAAGGTCTGTTCATCCACTTCACTGCCGTAGCTGTCCTGCCAGGCGCGGCTGAACAGCTCCTGCGGCGTGAGCTGGTCGAGTTCGATCAGGCGCTCTTCGTCGGTGGCTTCGTTGCCGCGTTTGCCGGCATATTCGGCGGCGATGCGCACCAGGCGCACGGCTTTGCCTTGCAGGGCGGTTTCGATTTGCTGGCGCAAATCTGGCTGCGGCTCATCAAGGCGCACGCGCACTTCCAGCCACGGCTGGCGCTGGGTGTCGGCGAGCAAGTCGATGTCGGGCAAGTCGCCCAGTTGTTTAAGAATATCCGCCAGCGGTGCGGCCTCAAGGCGTTGCAGGTTGACCGAGCGCGGGATCAGGCGCGGCTCGACGCTGAGCAGTTTTTCGCCCTCGAACGTCACATCGAGAATCTGGTGCTTGTAGCCGATTTCGGAAAACGACAGCGGAATCGGCGAGCCACTGTAGCGAATGCGTTCCTCGCCATTCACCCGTTGCGGCTTGTGCAAATGGCCAAGGGCGACATAGCCGATACTCGCATCGAACAGCTTGGCCGGCAGCGCCTCGGCATTGCCGATGATCAGGCTGCGCTCGGAATCTTCCGACACCGAACCACCGGCCATGTGCGCGTGGCTGATGGCAATCAACGCCTGGCCTTTTTTGCGTTTGGCATTCGCAGCGGCGATCAGCCATTCGTGCACTTGGCCAATGCCGCGCAGGTAATCATCGCCCAAGTGCGCGCCAGTGACTTCTGCCGGGCGCAAGAACGGCAGCGCCAGGCACCACGCAGCGACCTTGCCTTTGGCGTCGGGCAGCGGGATCAGCAAGCGTTCGGCATCCAGTTGGCCGTCATCCAGCCACAGCACCCGGCCCAGCGCATGGGTGCGCAGGTGGCGCATCAACGGCGCAGGCAATTCGATGCGTGAGCCGGAATCGTGGTTGCCGGCGATCATCACAATCGTGAGTTTTGGGTTTTGTTCGTGGGCGCTGATGATGAAATCGTACAGGCGCTCCTGGGCCTTGAGCGGCGGGTTGACCGTGTCGAAAATATCGCCGGCGATCAGCAATACATCCGGGCACTGGGCTTTTAGCTGGCCGAGCAGCCATTCGAGGAAACAGGCGTGTTCGAAGTCGCGTTCCTGGCCATGCAGGTTCTGGCCAAGGTGCCAGTCGGAGGTGTGAAACAGACGCAAGGCGAACTCCGTGAAGAAGATGAAAAGAACGGGTAGTTTACCTGTAAACCTGTGACAGGGGGCTTGCTCCTGGCGGCGGTGTAACAGTCGACAACTGTATTGACTGAACCACTGCCATCGCGAGCAAGCCCGCTCCCACAGGGGGTATGCGGTGTGCAGGTAGATTGAGTGCTGGTTTTAACACTGCAGGTCAAATGTGGGAGGGGCTTGCTCCCGATGGCTGTGTGCCAGTCGACAACTGTATTGACTGAACCACTGCCATCGCCG
>NZ_VUAZ01000097.1 GCF_009296165.1 Pseudomonas kitaguniensis
GAGCAGCGGCCCGTCGTGGCGACGCGGCCGCTCGCACAAGGGAGTACAGCAACCGCTTACACGGTATGCAGATACCAGTTGTACTCAAGGTCGGAGATGGAGTGTTCGAACTCCTCCAGCTCACTTTCCTTGCAGGCCACGAAGATGTCGATGTACTTGGGATCGATGTACTTGGCCATCACTTCGCTGTCGTCCAACTCACGCAAGGCATCACGCAGGTTGTTCGGCAGGCTTTGCTCGTTCTGCTCGTAGCTGTTGCCCGCCACTGGCGCGCCCGGTTCGATCTTGTTGGTCAGGCCGTGGTGCACGCCCGCCAGCACCGAAGCCATCAGCAGGTAAGGGTTGGCGTCGGCGCCGGCCACGCGGTGTTCGATACGCACCGCATCGGCCGAGCCGGTCGGTACGCGAATCGCCACGGTGCGGTTGTCCAAGCCCCAGCACGGCGAGTTCGGCACGTAGAACTGTGCGCCGAAACGACGGTAGGAGTTGACGTTAGGGCACAAGAAGGCCATTTGGGCGGGCAGGGTCTCGAGCACACCGCCGATCGCGTGACGCAATGCGGCGTTCTGCTCGGGATCCTCGCTGGCAAAGATGTTCTTGCCGTCTTTGTCCAGGATCGAAATGTGCACGTGCAAACCGTTGCCTGCCTGGCCTGGGTAAGGCTTGGCCATGAAGGTGGTGTCCATCTCATGATCGTAGGCGATGTTCTTGATCAGGCGCTTGAGCAGTACCGCATAGTCGCAGGCCTTGATCGGGTCGGCCACGTGGTGCAGGTTCACTTCGAACTGCGCCGGGGCACTTTCCTTGACGATGGCGTCCGCCGGGATGCCTTGCTCTTTGGCGCCTTCCAGAATGTCCTGGAGGCAATCGACGTATTCGTCGAGGTCGTCGATCAGGTAGACCTGTGTCGAGTGCGGGCGTTTGCCGGAGATCGGTGAGCGCGGCGGTTGTGGGCGGCCGTTCACGTTCTCCTGGTCGATCAGGTAGAACTCAAGCTCGAAGGCGGCGCAGACCGTCAGGCCGAGGTCGTCAAATTTGCTGACGACTTGGCGCAGCACTTCGCGAGGGTCGGCGAAGAAAGGCGTACCTTCAAGTTCGTGCATGGTCATCAGCAATTGCGCGGTAGGGCGCTTTTGCCAGGGTTCATTGCACAGGGTGTCGGGGATCGGATAACAGATTCGGTCAGCATCACCGATGTCCAGACCCAAGCCGGTGCTTTCCACCGTCGAGCCGTTGATATCCAGGGCAAATAGAGAGGCAGGCAGGTTAATGCCCTTCTCGTAAACCTTGTGGAGGCTGGTGCGTTCGATGCGCTTGCCGCGCACCACACCATTCATATCCGCAATTAGAAGGTCTACGTACAGAACCTCAGGATGATCCTTAAGGAACGCGTTCGCTTCATTAAGCTGAACGGCACGCGGGGGTACCGACATGATGCAACACCTTTGTTGTTAAAAATATCAATCATTGATCTTTTCTGGTTTCAGTCAACCCGAACGGCATGCCGAAGTCAAGCAAGGGCTTTTTTGCCCTAAAAAAGCACCGCGAAGGCTTTTTTGGGGCTTTTTGGGGCGATTTTTTGGGTTTAGAGGGCGCAGGATTCGCAGGCTTGAGCGGGCCGTGTTGTATTTTTTACGGGAGTGTTGTGTAAAAAAATGAACAAGGCTAAGCTCGATTCAAACCCATAACAGCAATAATACCGGGGTGCTCCATGTCTCGCCTGCCGCCACTTGGCGTCTTGGCCTGCTTTCGCCAGGCCTTGTCAGCAGTCCGTTTTCCCCGCGTGAATGCCCACGCACCGGCCAATATTCTTGACGGCCCCGTCGCTTCCCTTTTTGCCATTTCGACTGCCACTGAGCGGCTGCCATCCGCGCTGCCGCTCAAGATTGCGCACGACTTTGGCGTGAGGAATGCAACGTTGCAGCAAATGGCAGGTAAGCTCCTACCCTGAACGAAAAAACGACGCGGATGCTGCGTCAACCAACGCCTGGCCTTTAATGGATGCCAGGAAACCCAGCCCAGAGGCATTTATGAGTAACAACCTCGACCAGCTCACCGATTGGTTGAAAGACCACAAGATCACAGAAGTCGAATGCATGATTGGCGACTTGACCGGCATCACCCGGGGCAAGATCTCGCCGACCAACAAGTTCATCGCCGAAAAAGGCATGCGCTTGCCCGAGAGTGTTCTGTTGCAAACGGTTACCGGCGATTACGTCGAAGACGACATCTATTACGAATTGCTCGACCCGGCCGACATCGACATGATCTGCCGCCCCGACCAGAACGCCGTGTTCCTGGTGCCCTGGGCCATCGAGCCGACCGCCCAAGTGATCCACGACACCTACGACAAGCAAGGCAACCCGATCGAGTTGTCGCCGCGTAACGTGCTCAAGAAGGTCCTCAAGCTGTACTCCGACAAAGGCTGGCAGCCCATCGTGGCGCCGGAGATGGAGTTCTACCTGACCAAACGCTGCGAAGACCCGGACTTCCCGCTGCAGCCGCCGATTGGCCGTTCCGGGCGCCCGGAGACCGGTCGCCAGTCCTTCTCTATAGAAGCCGCCAACGAGTTCGACCCGTTGTTCGAAGACGTCTACGACTGGTGCGAGCTGCAAGAGCTGGACCTCGACACGTTGATCCACGAGGACGGCACGGCGCAGATGGAAATCAACTTCCGTCACGGCGATGCGCTGTCACTGGCCGACCAGATTCTGGTGTTCAAGCGCACCATGCGTGAGGCCGCGCTCAAGCACAATGTGGCCGCTACCTTTATGGCCAAGCCGATGACCGGCGAGCCCGGCAGCGCGATGCACTTGCACCAAAGCATCATCGACATCGCCACCGGCAAAAACGTGTTCTCCAATGAAGACGGGAGCATGAGCCAGCTGTTCCTGAACCACATCGGCGGCCTGCAGAAATTCATCCCTGAACTGCTGCCGCTGTTTGCGCCCAACGTGAACTCGTTCCGCCGCTTCCTGCCCGACACGTCGGCGCCGGTCAACGTGGAGTGGGGCGAAGAGAACCGCACCGTCGGCCTGCGCGTGCCGGATGCCGGCCCGCAAAACCGTCGCGTGGAAAACCGCTTGCCGGGCGCCGACGCCAACCCGTACCTGGCGATTGCCGCCAGCTTGTTGTGTGGCTACATCGGCATGGTCGAAGGCCATAACCCGAGCGCGCCGGTGGTGGGGCGTGGTTACGAGCGGCGCAACCTGCGCTTGCCGTTGACCATCGAAGACGCGCTGGAACGCATGGAAAACAGCAAGACCATCGAGAAATACCTGGGTAAAAAATTCATCACAGGTTATGTCGCGGTCAAGCGGGCCGAGCATGAAAACTTCAAGCGCGTGATCAGTTCGTGGGAGCGGGAATTCCTGCTCTTTGCCGTCTGATGCGCCGGGCGCGCTGTGGGAACAGCGCGCCCTTCACTGAACAGTTCAGGAGATTGGTATGTCCAGCAACAACCCGCAAACCCGTGAATGGCAAGCTTTGAGCAATGATCACCACTTGGCGCCGTTCAGCGATTTCAAGCAATTGAAAGAGAAGGGCCCACGGATTATCACCAAAGCCCGCGGCGTTTACCTGTGGGACAGCGAAGGCAACAAGATCCTCGATGGCATGGCTGGCCTGTGGTGCGTGGCGATCGGTTACGGTCGCGATGAACTGGCGGATGCCGCCGCCAAACAGATGAAAGAACTGCCGTATTACAACTTGTTCTTCCAGACCGCTCACCCGCCTGTGCTGGAATTGGCCAAGGTCATTTCCGAGATCGCACCGGCCGGCATGAACCACGTGTTCTTCACCGGCTCCGGCTCCGAAGGCAACGACACCATGTTGCGCATGGTCCGCCACTACTGGGCGATCAAAGGCCAACCGAACAAAAAAACCATCATCAGTCGCAAGAATGGCTACCACGGCTCCACCGTGGCCGGCGCCAGCTTGGGCGGCATGACCTATATGCACGAACAGGGTGACTTGCCGATCCCGGGCATCGTGCATATCGCGCAGCCGTACTGGTTCGGCGAAGGCGGCGACATGAGCGCCGAGGAATTCGGGGTGTGGGCGGCCAACCAGCTTGAAGAAAAGATTCTGCAGCTCGGCGTAGATAACGTTGCTGCGTTTATCGCCGAGCCAATCCAGGGCGCGGGTGGCGTGATAGTGCCGCCCGACAGCTACTGGCCGCGCATCCAGGAGATCCTCGCCAAGTACGACATCCTGTTTGTCGCCGACGAAGTCATTTGCGGTTTCGGCCGCACCGGCGAGTGGTTTGGCAGCGACTTCTATGGCCTCAAGCCGCACATGATGACCATCGCCAAGGGCCTGACCTCGGGTTACATCCCGATGGGCGGCCTGATCGTGCACGACGATGTGGTTGCGGTGCTCAACGAAGGCGGTGATTTCAACCACGGCTTCACCTACTCCGGTCACCCGGTGGCGGCGGCGGTAGCGCTGGAAAACATCCGCATCATCCGCGATGAACGCATCGTTAAGCGGGTTCACGACGAAACGGCACCTTATTTGCAGAAACGTCTGAGGGAGCTGGCTGATCACCCGTTGGTGGGTGAAGTACGCGGTGTGGGCATGCTCGGTGCGATTGAGCTGGTGCAGGACAAAGCCACGCGCAAGCGTTACGAAGGCCGTGGCGCAGGCATGATTTGCCGAACCTTCTGCTTCGAGAATGGCCTGATCATGCGCGCCGTGGGCGACACCATGATCATTTCGCCGCCGCTGGTGATCAGCAAGGCTGAAATTGACGAGTTGGTGAGCAAGGCTCGCCAGTGCCTGGACCTGACTTTGGCGGCATTGCAGGGCTAGGTGCTAGGCTCAGTGCGCAGCGGCTGAACCGCTTGAAAGCCAGCCCCCGAACTTGCCAGACTGTCGCCCGTTGTATCGCCGTTGCGCGCGACGAAACCCAACAAAGCTTGTGGCCCAAAAAAGAAAAATTGGAGCATCACCAAATGAAGGCATTAGGTTTGAAGAACGCCGGCAAGACCCTCCTCGCCTTGTCCCTGATGGGCGCAATGGCGGGCGCGGCCCAGGCAGACGATAAAGTGCTGCACGTCTACAACTGGTCCGACTACATCGCACCGGACACCATCGCCAACTTTGAAAAAGAGTCAGGCATTAAAGTGGTGTATGACGTGTTCGACAGCAACGAAACCTTGGAAGCCAAGTTGCTGGCAGGCAAGTCCGGTTACGACATCGTCGTGCCGTCGAACAACTTCCTCGCCAAGCAGATCAAGGCCGGTGTTTACCAGGAACTGGACAAGTCCAAGCTGACCAACTACGACAACCTGAACAAAGCCCTGCTTAAAGCCGTGTCGGTCAGCGACCCGGACAACAAGCACGCCTTCCCGTACATGTGGGGCTCAATCGGCATTGGCTACAACCCGGAGAAGGTCAAGGCCGCGCTGGGCGTCGACAAGATCGATTCCTGGGACGTGCTGTTCAAGCCGGAAAACATCGCCAAGCTGAAAAGCTGCGGCGTGAGCTTCCTCGATTCGCCAACCGAAATGTTGCCGATCGCGCTGCACTACCTGGGCCTGCCAACCGACAGCCAGAAGAAAGACGACCTCAAGCAAGCCGAAGCGCTGTTCCTGAAAATCCGCCCTTCGATCGGCTACTTCCACTCGTCCAAGTACATATCGGACCTGGCCAACGGCAACATCTGCGTGGCCGTGGGCTACTCGGGTGACATCCAGCAGGCCAAATCCCGCGCGGCTGAAGCCGGTGGCAAGGTCAAGGTTGCCTACGACATTCCGAAAGAAGGCGCAGGCAGCTTCTACGACATGGTCGCCATCCCTAAAGATGCCGAAAACCTCGACGCCGCCTACAAGTTCATGAACTACCTGCTCGAACCCAAGGTTATGGCTGCGATCACCAACAGCGTGCGCTTCCCGAACGGTAACGAGAAAGCCACCGCCTTGGTCGACAAAGACATCACCAGCGACCCGGGCATCTACCCGCCAGCCGATGTGCAAGCCAAGCTCTACGCGATTGCTGACTTGCCCGCTGCGACCCAGCGTGAAATGACACGCAGCTGGACCAAAATCAAATCGGGCAAATAAGCCTTTGTACCTGTGGGAGCGTCTAACCGGCGCTCCCACACATTAAATGACATAACGCTTTGCCGGATCGGTTTATCGAGGGTAAGTTGCGCGCCGGTTTTGTTGCCGGGCAACAACTTCAGGCCCAACTATTTAAGAGGACCTCCACGTGCCAATTTCTTTATTTCGCAACGCCGTGCTGGTGGCTGCAGGTATCACGCTGGCTGTCAGCGTGCAGGCTGCACCGACCGTGCATATTTATAACTGGTCGGACTACATCGGCCCCGACACCCTGGCCAACTTCGAAAAGGCCAGCGGCATCAAGCCGGTGTATGACGTGTTTGATTCCAACGAAACCCTGGAAGGCAAGTTGCTCGCCGGTCGCACCGGTTACGACGTGGTGGTGCCGTCCAATCACTTCCTCGGCAAACAGATCAAGGCCGGGGCATTCCAGAAGCTCGACAAGTCACTGCTGACGCACTACGCCAACCTCGACCCGGCGCTGCTCAAACGTCTGGAAAACAACGACCCGGGTAACCAGTACGCCGTGCCTTACCTGTGGGGCACCAATGGCATTGGTTACAACGTCGATAAAGTGAAGGAAGTGCTCGGCGTCGACCACATTGATTCCTGGGCGATCCTGTTTGAGCCGGAAAACATGAAGAAGCTGGCGACCTGCGGCGTCTCGTTCATGGACTCGGCGGATGAAATGCTGCCGGCGGTGCTCAACTACATGGGCCTTGATCCCAACAGCACCAACCCGGCCGATTACAAAAAGGCCGAAGAAAAACTGCTGAAAGTACGGCCCTACGTGACCTACTTCCATTCGTCCAAATACATCTCGGACCTGGCCAACGGCAACATTTGCGTGGCAGCCGGGTTCTCCGGCGATGTGTTCCAGGCCAAGGCACGTGCCGACGAGGCAGGTAAGGGCGTAAATATCGCCTACGCAATTCCGAAAGAAGGCGGCAACCTGTGGTTTGACGTTCTGGCGGTTCCCAAGGACGCGACCAATGTCAAAGAGGCCCACGCCTTTATCAACTATCTGCTGCAACCTGAGGTGATCGCCCAGGTCAGTGACTACGTCGGTTACGCCAACCCTAACCCCGGCGCAGACAAACTGATGAAGCAATCGATACGCACCGACGCAGCGGTTTACCCACCGCAGGCGGTTCTCGATCGCACGTTCGTCAATGTCGAGCTGCCGCCCAAGGTGCAGCGCTTAATGACCCGTAGCTGGACCAAAGTAAAAACGGGCAAGTAAGGCTCATATTATCCAGGGTTCGCCCGCCTCGGGCGAACCGCACTCTTTTTTGTTGGGAGTTTCGTAATGGCAGTTGCCTCCGGCGCCTATAAGAAAGCCCTCGAGGGCGACCAGACACCGAAAAAGGTGCTGGTCAAAATCGACCGGGTCACGAAGAAGTTCGACGAGACGATTGCCGTGGACGATGTGTCCCTGGAAATCAAAAAAGGCGAAATTTTCGCCTTGCTCGGCGGCTCTGGTTCGGGCAAATCCACTTTGCTGCGCATGCTTGCAGGCTTCGAGCGCCCAACCGAAGGTCGCATCTACCTCGACGGTGTGGACATCACCGACATGCCGCCCTACGAGCGGCCGATCAACATGATGTTCCAGTCCTACGCCTTGTTCCCGCACATGACCGTGGCGCAGAACATCGCGTTTGGCCTGCAACAGGACAAGATCCCCAAGGCCGAGGTCGAGGCGCGTGTGGCCGAGATGCTCAAGCTGGTGCAGATGAGCCAGTACGCCAAGCGCAAGCCGCACCAGTTGTCCGGTGGCCAGCGTCAGCGTGTGGCGCTGGCGCGTTCGTTGGCCAAACGCCCGAAACTGCTGCTGCTCGATGAGCCAATGGGCGCCCTCGACAAAAAGCTGCGCTCGCAAATGCAGCTGGAACTGGTGGAGATTATCGAGCGCGTCGGCGTGACCTGCGTGATGGTGACCCACGACCAGGAAGAAGCCATGACCATGGCCGAGCGCATCGCGATCATGCACCTGGGCTGGATCGCGCAGATCGGCAGCCCCATCGACATTTACGAAACGCCTACCAGCCGCTTGGTGTGCGAGTTCATCGGCAACGTGAACATCTTCGACACCCAAGTGGTGGATGACGCTGAAGGCCACGCCGTACTCAAGTGCGCGGACCTCGACCGTGACATCTACGTGGGTTACGGCATCGCCACCTCGGTGGAAGACAAGTCGGTGACCTACGCCATCCGCCCGGAAAAATTGCTGGTCACCACGCAAATGCCGACCGGCGAACACAACTGGTCCAGCGGCAAGGTGCACGACATCGCCTACCTCGGCGGGCACTCGGTGTTCTACGTGGAACTGCCGAGCGGCAAGCTTGTGCAGTCCTTCGTCGCCAACGCCGAACGCCGTGGACAACGGCCTACCTGGGGTGACCAGGTGTACGTGTGGTGGGAAGACGACAGCGGCGTGGTATTGCGCTCATGAACATGAAAAAACTCAAGCGGCGCTTGCACCGCATCGTGCCCAGTGGAAAGCAGGTGGTCATCGGGATTCCGTTCCTGTGGCTGTTCCTGTTTTTTGCACTGCCGTTTTTCATCGTACTGAAAATCAGCTTTGCCGAAGCCGACGTGGCGATCCCGCCGTACACCGAGATCTACACCTACGTTGAGCAAAAGCTGCAGGTGGTGTTGAACCTGGCGAACTACAGCTTGCTGGCGGGCGACGAGCTGTACATCGCCGCCTACCTCGGTTCGCTGAAAATGGCGTTTTTCAGCACGCTGCTGTGCCTGCTGATCGGCTACCCGATGGCCTACGCAATTGCCACCGCGCGCAAAGAGATGCAGACCGTGCTGGTGCTGCTGATCATGATGCCGACCTGGACCGCGATCCTGATCCGCGTGTATGCGTGGATGGGCATCCTCAGCAACAACGGTTTGCTCAACGGCTTCCTGATGTCGATCGGCTTGATCAACGAGCCGCTGCAGATCCTCAACACCAACATCGCGGTGTACATCGGCGTGGTGTATTCGTACCTGCCGTTTATGATCCTGCCGCTCTACGCCAACCTGGTGAAGCATGACCAGAGCCTGCTGGAGGCCGCGTCGGACCTCGGTTCGAGCACCTTCAACAGCTTCTGGAAAATCACCGTGCCGCTGTCCAAGAACGGCATCATTGCCGGCTGCATGCTGGTGTTTATCCCGGTGGTGGGCGAGTTCGTGATCCCGGAACTGCTCGGCGGCCCGGAAACCCTGATGATCGGTAAAGTATTGTGGCAAGAGTTCTTCAACAACCGTGACTGGCCGGTGGCCTCTGCGTTGGCGGTAGTGATGCTGGCGATCCTGATCGTGCCAATCATTCTGTTCAACCGCAGCCAAGCCAAAGAGTTGGAGGGCAAGATATGAAGCGCTTCAGTTTTTCAAGCTTCATGCTGGTGGCGGGGTTGTTGTTTATTTACCTGCCGATGCTGATTCTGGTGATCTACTCGTTCAACGAATCCAAACTGGTGACGGTATGGGGCGGTTGGTCGATCAAGTGGTACGTGGGCCTGCTGGACAACACTCAGTTGATGGGCTCGGTGGCGCGCTCGCTGGAAATCGCCTGCTACACGGCGGTGGCGGCGGTGGCGCTGGGTACGTTGGCGGCCTTTGTGCTCACGCGCATCAGCCAGTTCAAGGGCCGCACGCTGTTCGGTGGCCTGGTGACGGCGCCGTTGGTGATGCCGGAAGTGATCACCGGCCTGTCGTTGTTGCTGCTGTTTGTGGCCATGGCGCAGATGATCGGCTGGCCGCAGGAACGTGGCATTGTCACCATCTGGATCGCCCACACCACGTTCTGTGCGGCGTACGTGGCGGTGGTGGTGTCGGCGCGCTTGCGTGAGCTGGACCTGTCGATTGAAGAGGCGGCGATGGACTTGGGCGCGCGGCCGTGGAAGGTGTTCTTTTTGATCACCATCCCTATGATCGCGCCGTCGTTGGCGGCGGGCGGCATGATGTCGTTCGCACTGTCGCTGGATGACCTGGTACTGGCCAGCTTTGTGTCTGGCCCGGGTTCGACTACGTTGCCGATGGAGGTGTTTTCGGCGGTGCGTCTTGGGGTTAAACCCGAGATCAACGCGGTGGCCAGCTTGATCCTGTTGGCGGTGTCGTTGGTGACTTTCCTGGTGTGGTTCTTCAGCCGTCGTGCCGAAGAACACCGCAAGAAAGCCATCCAGCAAGCGATTGAAGAGGCGGCGGAGGAGGGCTGGAAACAGCCGGACAAGCGCCGGGCGCCCGCACCGGTCTAATCAGGCCCTCCTGAAGAAGCCGGATCAAAATGTGGGAGCGGGCTTGCTCGCGAATGCGTAGTGTCAGTCACCAGATGTACTGACTGATACACCGCTTTCGCGAGCAAGCCCGCTGCCACATTTGTCGCATTTCAAGTTGATTATGCAGCCCACGGCGATGTGCGAATCACTTCCACAAAGTTCATCGGCTTGAACCCCGGCTCCTGATCCACCAGCACATCGGTCTTCACGTTGCCAAACGTGGTTTGCGGACGATGGCGCAAGCCGTCGGCAAACGCGCAGATGATGCATTCCTTGAACCCTTCACCGCGTGGGTGCGCATGCACCACGGCCTCGCGCTGCACGCTGGTAAACGCCGCATAGTCGATGCCCAGCACGTCCATCTCGACACCGGCGGTCACCAGCGCCACGGTTGGGCGCAGGTGCTGCGGCACACCCGGCGTGGTGTGCAAGGCAATGGCCAGCCATACCTGCTCGATGTCGTCATCACTCAGCCCGTAAGGTTTGAGGAACGCCGCCGCCGCGTTGGCACCGTCCACTTCAAAGCGCTGGTTGTTACTGCGATGGCCTTCGATCAGGCCGAGGTCATGGAACATCGCGCCGACGTAGAGCAGCTCCGGGTTGTAAGCCAACTGCTGGCGTTCACCGCTCAAGGCGCCGAACAGGAATACGCGGCGGGAGTGGTGGTAGAGCAAATCGGTCTCGACGTCGCGGATGTATTCGGTGGTGGCCTTGGCCAAAGCGCTGTCGGGGATCTGGATGCCGGCGATGGTGGTGCTCATGGGCGTGCTCCTCTGGAAAGCATCCAGTCTGGTCGCCCGCCCGCGACGCGGCCACCGCTACGAGGGTGCGAACCCGGCCAATGTGCTGCCACATCGTGCCAAGGCTGTACTCGGTCAAATGTGCGAGCTGGCTTGCCTGCGCCAGCATCACCTCGGTATACCTGATGGACCGAGTCGCTTGCATCGCAGGCAAGCCAGCCCCACAGGGTTTTGCGTTCGCCCCGGACATAAAGGTCTACCCATGCAAAAAACCGTTGGCATCCTGATCTTTCCCGGCGTGCAGGCGCTGGACGTTACCGGGCCTATGGATGTGTTTTGCGAGGCCAACCGCTTTTTGCCGCCGCAGGACCATTACCAGTTGGAAGTGATTGGCCTCGGCCACGGCAGCATGGCGGCTTCCAACGGTTTGTCGCTGCAAGCCCATCGGCATTACAGCGAGGCCCTGCACGCCTATGACCTGCTGCTGGTGGCTGGCGGCCCGCAGTTGCCCTTCGAAGATTTCGGCGCGGTGTTTGATGCCTGGCTGCGCGGCGCAACCGCACGGGCGCAGCGCTTCGGTTCGATCTGCAACGGCGCGTTCATGCTGGCCCGCGCCGGGTTGCTGGAGGGTAAAACCGTCACCACGCATTGGAACGATGCGGCTGCGCTGGCGCGCATGTGCCCTGCGGCTCAGGTCGACGCCGACCGCCTCTACGTGCAGGACGGCAACCTCTATACCTCGGCCGGGGTCACGGCGGGTATCGACCTGTCGCTGTACCTGGTGGCGCAGGACCACGGCCCGGAAGTGGCGTTGAGCGTGGCCAAGCGCTTGGTGGTGTTCACCCAGCGTGCGGGCGGGCAGTCGCAGTTCAGCCCGTTTCTTGCGCCCCACGCCGACACCACCTCGGCGGTGGCGCGGGTGCAGTTGTACGTGTTGGCCAACCTGACCGGCGATTTGAGCATTGCCGACCTGGCCAAGGCCGCGAATATGAGCGCGCGTAATTTTTCCCGGGTGTTTGCCCGTGAGGCACGCATCACCCCGGCGGAATTTGTCGAGCGCGCGCGGGTGGACGCGGCGCGGGTGATGCTCGAAAGCAGCCCCGCACCGCTGAAAACCGTGGCCTATCAATGCGGGTTTCGCGACGCCCAGCACATGCGCAGCGTGTTCAACCGCCGGCTCGGCGTGACGCCGCAACAGTTCCGGCTCAACTTCGCGGCCCCGGTGTAGCGCCAGCTATCGGGCAGGCAACAGCTTCAGCGTGCCGCGCGTGTTGGCGGTAACTTCTTCATCGGTGATGTGCGCTTGTTCGTAGCCGCCTTCGATATAGGTTTGCGCCTGGTCGCCGTAGTGCGAATCAAACGGCACGCCGCTTTGGCCCACCGGGTTGATGGTCAGGGCGTGGGCCGGGTCGGCGAAGTCGATCAGGCGGCGCGTTGATGGGCCGTAAGTCACCGGCCAGGGCGCCGGGCCAATGGTGGCCGACTGGTTGTTTGGCACTTCGTGTGTGCCGGGAGCAGGGAACGGGCCGACGTTGAAGATGAGGTCGAGCGGCTTTTGCATGCCCAGCGGGTGGCCGTGAGTCAGGGTGTGCGCCTTGCCCCATTGCCACTGAGTCGTGTCGCTGCCGAAGGTGCCAGTCAGATGCGCAACGCTGTTGTCCCACGCGCGTTTCACGGTGTCGGCGCGCGCGCCGCCCCACCATGGCGAGTCCGGCGAGGCAGCCAGGCGAGGCAACGCAGCGTCGATCAGGCGACTGCTGAGCAGGGTCTTGAACATGCCATCACCGAGTTTGCGGTGGAAGGTCGCATCGGCGAGGTTAAACAAGAACTGGTTGAACAACGTGGCGCTGGTCGAGTTCAGTGGGTAGTCACCTTTCCAGGCGGCCAATTGTTCCACCCACTGCAACTGCGCCGGGTCCTTGACCACCTCGCGCAGCACCGGCAACAGCGGTGCCAGCAAGCGCGGGCCATAGGCAGTGGTGGTGCCCAGTTGCACGGCCTGGCTGTTGTTCACGTCCCACTTCACACGCTTGTCGCTCAACTGCGTATTCAACTGCTGGCCACGGTCGGCGAGGTTGTAATAACCGGGTATTTCCATGCCGGTGGGCGAGACCGGCTGGGCGTTGGCCGACACCACATAACCCCGCGCCGGGTTTTCTTCCTGCGGGTTGGCGCTGAATGGGTAGAAGCCCAGCTTGTCGGCCTGCGCGGTGCTGCCGTCAAGGATGAAACCGGGGTTGACCCCAGCCGGCCGGATCGGCAACTGCGCCGCCGCCCACCAGCCGATGTCGCCCTTGGCATTTGCCCACACGATATTCAGGCCAGGCGCCGAGACCTTGGCCGCCGCCGCACGTGCTTTGGCCAGGGTGTCGGCACGGTTGAGCTGGTAAAACCCTTCGAGGATCGGGTTTTCGGTGTCGAGAAACGCCCACCACATCGCGATCGGCGTGTTGCCCGCGTTCTCGCCGAGCACGTCGTTGATGATCGGGCCGTGGGGCGAGCTGCGCAGGGTCAGTGTCACCGGCGCCTGACCTTTGACGGCAATTTGCTGCTCGCTGCTGGTCATGTCGACCCATTGGTCGTGGTACCTGACCTGATTGGGATTGTCCGGGTTGACCTTTTCAGCGATCAGGTCGAGGTCATCGTTCTGGAACATGGTCAGGCTCCAGCCGAAATCCAGGTTGTGCCCCAGGAACGCGACCGGCACCAGTGCGTTGTGATAGCCGTAGAGTTCAAAGCCCGGCGCCGATAGCTGGGCCTCGTACCACACCGACGGCACCGAAAAACGGATATGCGGGTCGCCCGCCAGCAACGGTTTGCCGCTCTTGGTACGGCTGCCGCTGATTGCCCACGCATTGCTGCCCTCGAACTGCGGCAAGCCGTTGTCGGCCAGCGCCTGTTCGCTCAAGGACGCGAGGGCACCGAGGGTTTTCCAGTCGTTGGCCGCCAGGTTCAGCGCACCTTTGGCTTGCCAGTCGAGGTCGAAGACTTTCAGGTAGTCGCTGCCCAACTGGTCGCGCATGTAAGTCAGCAGCGGTTCGCTACGAAACGCGGCGGCAAAGCTGTACGCCATGTACCCGGCGACGCTGATGGTGTCCTCGGCGGTAAATGGCCGCTTGGTGATGCCCAATGCGTCGAACTCTATCGGGCTGGCGTGGCTGTCCTGATATTGGTTGATGCCGTCCAGGTAGGCTTGTAATGCCTTCCATGCGTTCGAATCGTGGTCGATGTGTTCGACGTAACTCAAGGCGCGCTCACGAATGCGCAGGCTGCGAAACAACTTGTCGGTCTGCAGCACCTTCGGCCCCAGCACTTCGGCCAGCTCGCCACGCGCCAGGCGGCGCATGATTTCCATCTGGAACAGCCGGTCCTGCGCCTGCACATAGCCCAGGGCGCGATACAGGTCGGCCTCGTTCTCGGCGCGGATGTGCGGCACGCCACGCTCGTCGTAGCGCACCGTGACCGAGCCTTGCAGGTTAGCCAGTTTAACGGTGCCCTGGCGGGTGGGTTGCTTGCTGTAGATATACCCGCCGGCGCAGGCGATGAGGACTGCAATCAGGATTGCGAACACGGTCAGGCTGCGTTTCATGGACGGTCCTTGAGTCAATCACCTTGGAGGTCGGCTGAGTCTAATGGGTTTGGTGGGTGCTGAGGAGCCGCTGAGCGCGCGATGCGTATCGCCGACAGCCGAGGTTCAAGTGGGCTGCACCCCGAAGAGGCTATTATCGCGCCGGTCATCTTTGAGCTTTTTGCCATGACTTGCGCCCTGCAACCTATGCCAGACCCCAGCCCGCCCGAGGCTGCCTACGCGTGCTGCCTGGAAGCGCACTCGCTGATCGCACACTTTTTGCAGCATCCGCCGCTAGGCTTTGACACGCGGCTATCCGACCAGGGCCTGCCGTATTTTTTCACGCCGTTTGACCTGTTGACCACCGCCGACGACGCGTTGGTAAAGCGCGTTCGCGGCTGGCCGGGGTATCGGTTTTGGCATGCCTGGCTGCGTGTCGACAGCTGCTTTGTGGGCACCACGGTCAGCGAATACTCACCGTTCCCTGAAGGTGTGCCGCCGCAGGCGCTCGCGCAGTGGCTGCACGATGAGTGCGCCCCGCAGCGCAAACTCACCGTGATCAAAGACCTGCCGTGCAACTCGCCGCTGCTCAGCGACGCCGACAACCGCTACGCGCAAGCCTTGACCGATGAGTGCAGCCGGCGCGGTTTCATCAGCGTGCAAGGCCAGGCGCTGGCGTATGTGCCGATCAACTTCGGCAGCATCGACGAATACCTGGCGCGCTTGTCCCACAGCCGTCGCCGCAATATCCGACGCAAACTGCGCAGCCGTGAGGCACTGCGCGTGGAAGTGTTAAACACCGGCGATGCGCGCTTTAACGATGACGCTTGGCTGGCGCAGTTGTATGCGCTGTACAAGGCGGTGTACGACCAGAGCGAGATCCATTTTGACCTGCTGACGGCTGAGTTTTTCAGCGCCTTGCTCAGAGACGCCGGCAGCAACGGGCGCGTGTTCTGCTATTGGCACTGCGACCAATTGATCGGCTACAACCTGTGTTACGTCGAGGGCGGCAAGTTGCTCGATAAGTACATCGGCCTGAATTACCCGCTGGCGCTGGAATTCAACCTGTACGTCGTCAGTTGGTTTGTGAACCTTGAGTACGCGCTGGCCAAAGGGCTGAGTTTTTATGTGGCGGGCTGGACCGACCCACAGGTCAAGGCCAGCCTCGGCGCCGACTTTACCTTTACCCGCCATCTGGTCTGGGTGCGCAACCCGTTGTTGCGCAAGCTGGGCAAGCGTTTGCGTCACCACTTTGAAAGCGATACCCAATGGCACCAGGAGCAATCCGCATGAGCCAGGCGCTAACGCCGCTGATTCTGGATTTTGATGGCGCCGTCAGTGACATCCCCGGCGCGCTCACCTTGCCGTTGCAGGCCTGGCAGGAAAAGATCCGCTTCGGCTGCCGTTGGGCGCAATTCAAGCAGTTGGAGGCCGCCCTGCACGCGCAAATACCCCGCGACCATGGCTGTGTGTTTACCGGCAGCGGCGATTATCACCACCTTAGCCAACTGTTGTTGAACCGCCTGCCCACGCAGCAGAAATTCCAACTGATTATTTGCGACAACCATCCCGACAACATGCGCTACCCGTTTGGTATCCACTGCGGCTCGTGGGTCTACTGGGCCAGCCGGTTGCCGCAGGTGGAACACGTGCATGTGCTGGGCATCGGCTCGCAGGATATTAGTCTGGGCCATGCGTGGGAAAATCACTGGTCGCCGCTGCTCAAGCGCAAGCTCACCTATTGGAACATCAACGTCGACACGCGCTGGATGAACTGGGTCGGCGCCGGTCGCAGCAATCGCGCCTTCAGCCATGCGGATGAGCTGATGGGCGCGTTTTTGGCGCAGTTTGATCGTTCGCTGCCGGTTTACCTGTCCATCGATAAAGACGTGCTGAGCCCGCAGGTGGTGAACACCAATTGGGACCAGGGTGAATTCCTGGAGCAGCATTTGACCGACCTGATCAGCGCCTGCGAGGGCAAGATCATCGGCGCGGACATCACCGGCGATGTGTCCGAATACCACTATCAAAGCGCGTTCAAGCGTTGGCTGAGTGCGAGTGACGGCCAAGTCGCGTTGCCGCCAGACCAGGTGCTGATTTGGCAGCGGCAACAGAATGCGCTGAATACGCGGCTGGTCAGCCAGATCCATCAAGGCTGGGCCGCGAGGTAGGCGGCCTGCCGTTTACGACGCCGAGGTTTCCAGCGCCGTCTCGGCCGTTTTGTCCTGCGGGGTTTCCTGGCGCGCCAGGCAAAGAATGCCCGCCACGATCAGCAGGCCGCCGATGACTTTAGGCAGGGTGAGGGTGTCGTTGAACAGCCAGACAGACACCAGCGTCACGCTGATCAGCTCCAGGTAGGAGGCCGCAAACGCCGGGCCGATGGGCGCGTGCTTCATCAGCGTCATCCAGGTGAAAAAGGCGCCGATATAGCCGACAAACGCGCCGTAGATCCATGGATGGCCGAACACGCGGGCCAGCCACGCCACATCCATCGTCAACGGCTCGGCATGCATCGAGGCGTATTTGAAGCTGACCTGCGCCAGGGTGTCGAAAAAAATCAGTGATAAAAAGCCGAGGATATAAAAGCGTTTCATTATTCGAACCCTACGACGACGGTGCCCAAGGCGATCAGCAAGATGCCGATCAACCGCCATTTGGTCAGGCTTTCCTTGAACCACAGGCGGCCGGCAATCATGATCACCACGATGTTGAATGACCCCAGCATCACGGCCACCGACAACGGCACCAGTGACAGAAACGCCAGCCACAACACGAACTCGAACACGTAGAGGCCGATGCCGATCCAGAACCAGGCGCGCACTAGCATGTGGCGCCAGTGGGCCATGCCGGAGAACTCGGCGCTGTTGGTGGCGGCGGCCTTGAAGGCGAGTTGGCCGGACGTATCAACGATGACGTTGAGTATCCAGAGGATGAAGGTTAATTGGCTCATGTGTTCCTGTCGTTGGCTTACAATCGCGCTGAAAGCCTACGATACCGCAGCCTGCCGACCGGGTGACTGGAGTTTGCCGGTCGAACAGCCTGCGTTCAGTTTGGCGAGTAAGCCCCTCGCATGAAATCATCCGCGTCGATTGTTGAATCAATAAATATTTCCATTTAGTTAAAGTCGTTCAGTCCAGGTTAAATTTCCGTAGGGTGGACTGTACCTCTAATTTCAAATGCTTTTCGTCCAGTTCGCTTTCTCTACGGTTAGCATCAGGATTAAAAGAATCTGCAAGTACAAAAATGCTGGATGCACACTCTGAGATGTTTATCTCGTCGTGTTTTAGCCTGTCTGTGTCGCGCTCATTGCTCCACTGAGCGATGTAGGTATCAGCGAAAGCTTCTGCAGAGACGACGCTATTGGAAAATCTGCGCGCTAAATTAATCAGGTCCATGCTCATTGTAATACTCCGTTGTTTAGATAGTTCTTGAATTGTGGTGTGTTTGGATCAAGTTTCCATCCGGATACAAATTTGCCATCAGCACCAATAATTACCATATTATTAGTTTTCGAATTAAAAAATACGGTGGACCCTTTTTCTCGCTGATACGTCCCTTTGGGAAGCGTGCTGGCGTCAGCAAGGTGTGCCTCGATTGCACTCTTGAATTTAGTTAAAGTTTCTGTGTTTTTTTGGTTTTCATCTATGCCGAAACTTGAGGCATGTTTGAATTTTCGATCCAATTGTCTACGTGTGAACTTGCCCGAATCCAGCGGCTCACTGAACACCGCGTAGATGGGAGGCAGGCCCGACTCCTTAGGGAATACATAAATGGCATCGCGAAGATCCTGCGGGTAAAACGCGGGTAGTGCCTCAGCAGTTACCTCGATCGGTGTTAACGTTACACCCTCATGCACAGGCACATCCACCATGTGGCTTGGCGTTGTGGTCGAGCTGTTTCCGGGTGTCGTGACAGGAAACACCAGCGTGCGAGGGGGCGTATCGGCTGAGGTGAAGGTATAGGCATTGAGTGCCGTGTCCAGTGTCAGAGCTCTAACCGGCACCTTTGCTGAAACGCTATCGCCTGCAGAGGTTGCGATCACGGAATACTGATAATGGTCTCCGTAAATACGATACGGCATATCCACAGTCCCGCCAGCGGCCGCTATCTCTGGCAAATTGCTCGGCAATTGCGGCGTCAACGCCGCCACGGGAGTGCTCATTGTGGTTGAAAAACGGTCGCTGTTGCCCAGTGTCGGCGAATACACCAGCAAGCCGATGCCTACTCCGGTTGCCCGGTCCAGTACGGTCGCTGCAAGCCCTTTCAACGCCTGGATCGCGGCTTGAATGGCTGCATCCAATGTGAAGGTAGAGCTTGCGGTCAGTGCAATTGAACCCGCTGCGGCATTCAATTGTGCGCCTCCCGGCCGCGCGGAAACCCTGAAAGTGTTAGCCGCACGGATGGCGTTTGCCTGCGCCAAGGCTCGAGCTTGCTCGGCTGCTTCAGCGGCCCAGGCCTGTTCGACCTGGGCCTTCAGCCACGCCAACTGCTGGGTCAGATACGCAATCTCCTCATTGAGGAGTTTTGCAGCGTAGGCGGCGTATAAGGATTTTTGCCAGTTTTGAAAGTTTTTATCTGGGTCTGAAAAGATCATGCTATCGGAAATAGCTCTTCTCATGAACTCACTAACGCGTTTGCTGAAAAAGTGGGTGCGATAATAGCTGTTCGCAACCATTATTTGTGTGGTGATTTTCGATGATTTGTCGGCGAGTAGGGTTTCTCTGATTGAGATTTCCTGAACTAAAGCTCCGACAGGTGTTGAGGCAGTATTCCCCTTCTTCCCGCGGATGGCAGAAAGGCTGTCTTCCATGGATGTGGCCAATGCGCCGAGTTTTTGTGAGTAGAGGACCTCCTGGTTTCTTACTGCATTACTGACGAGTGGCGGGAATTTTTCAAGAATGTAGTTGCGGGTTGCGGAGCCGATTCTGCGAGCATCTCGGCTACCTGCGAAATCTTCATAGCCGCCGCCATTGTTTGGGCCGAAAGTTTGCTCCCGGTAAGCAGTTATTACTGTCTCTCCAAGGAAGACTGTATTTCCAGATTTATACGGCATTAAAAATGCTCCATGATAATTGGCGCCAACACGAGCCGTTCCATGCTTGTGTAGTTGAAGTTCATTGTTCAGACTTTAAAAGTTGAGCATCTGAACTTTAGTGCAGCCAGGCCGGCCATGCATTGAGTAAGTGTGAGAGGGCGTGTCTGTGCACGAATTGACGGCTGATATGGAAACTTACGGCGCAGAGGGTGCTTGCCAGTCGCAATAACAACCGACCGCCAACGTATGCGTTGCGTCGACTTCGCGCCCAGCTGCCAGCGCTTTCAGGATGGGCTCGATAAAGCTGTTGCTTGAATTGCACGTCAGCCCTTCACTGTACGGCCCGAAATACGCGAGCTTGCCGGTGCGATCCCAAATGCCCACGGCTGGCGTGGCCGGCATCTGCTCGGCGCCGGGCAGGGCGCTGAGAGGTTTCATCTTGCGCAGGTTGTCGGGCAACTGGCCGTGGCCGCCGGCTTTTTGCAGGGCATAGAACTCGACGCCTTGGGGCGCGTAGTGCTCGATCAACTCGCCCAAATGCTGTTGGTTGCCGACGTTGCACGGGCAGCTTGGGTCCCAGAAGTGCACCAGGCGGATCGGGCCTGGGCCTGCGAGGTCGGCGGGCAGGCGCAGGGCGTCGCCTGCGAATACGGCGGTGTGTTCGCTGAATGCGCGCAGGTAGCGGCCCTGAAACCAGTCGTAGGCCGCCCACAGCACGCCGGTGCAGATAACCAGAAGCAGGCCGGCAAACAAGGCGGAGCGGTAGGGCTGTCGCATTCAGATCAATCCTCGAAGGTCGCGTAGCTTGCCATGCTTGCCCTGACAGATGAATATCGCAGCTCGATATTCATCTTCACCGTGCTTTGCGCCTCAAGTCTGGAAGCTTTTATGCCCGTTACCTTTGACCCCGATCATCTGCGCGAAAGTTTGCAGCCCCTTGTGGAGGCGCAACCGCTTTCTGTAGAGGCGCGGGTGTATCAGCGTTTTTATGGCTTGGACCTGCCTGCGCGCGCAGTGCCTGCGGTGAGCCGGCTGGGGCGCTTTGAGGTGGATGGCTTCGACGTGGTGGCGCAGGTCTGGTGGCCGCCGCTGCCGGTGGCGACGCTGTTCATGTTTCACGGGTTCTACGACCACATGGGCTTGTACCGCAGCGTGGTCGACTGGGCGCTGGACCAGCACTTTGTGGTGATTGCCTGCGACCTGCCGGGCCATGGGTTGTCGACTGGCGCGCGGGCCAGTATTGATGATTTTTCGGTGTATCAGGACGTGGTGCAGGCGCTGTTTGCCGAGGCCAGGGCGCTGCAATTGCCGCAACCCTGGCACTTGTTCGGGCAAAGCACCGGCGGCGCGGTGGTGGTCGACCATTTACTCAATCACGGCGCCGACAGCCCGGCGCAGGGCAAGACTTTTCTGTTGTCACCCTTGGTGCGGCCGCGTGCGTGGGGGTGGTCGCAGGTCAGCTATTACCTGCTGCGGCCTTTCGTCAAAGGCATCGCCCGGCGGTTCAGCGAGAACACCAACGACCCGCAATTCAAGCCCTTCCTTGAAGCCGACCCGTTGCAGCCACGCCAACTGCCCACCGCCTGGGTAGGTGCCCTGGCGCGCTGGATCAAACGCATCGAAGCCGCACCGCGCAGCCCACGACGGCCGGTGATTGTGCAGGGCGAGGAAGACATGACGGTGGACTGGCAACACAACCTGCAGGTGTTGCGCAGCAAGTTCGATCAGCCTGAGGTGTTGATGCTGCCGCGTGGCAGGCATCACTTGGCGAATGAGATTCCCGAGATTCGTGAGGCGTACTTCCGATATTTATCGGACCACCTGAAGTAACTGTGGGAGCGGGCTTGCTCGCGATGCAGGCACCTCGGACCATCAGGTACACCGAGGTGCTGCCATCGCGAGCAAGCCCGCTCCCACACTGATTACTGCGTCAGGCTGGACGTGCTTTGGCCGACAGCCAAACCTGCGCGAATCGCGGCGAGTGCCGCCTTGTAATACGCACGGCCTTCCGGCGACTCGGCAAACGTGGCGAATTCTTCCAGCTCCGGGTCGGACAAATCCCGATAGACGTACAGCAAGGTATTGTTCAGGTCATTGCCGATCTGCTGCATCAGGCGCTCACGCTGGCCGTTCAACATGCCTTGAGCCTGACCGCCGCCCAACAGGCCGGGAATCATCTGGCTCAAGCTGTCGGCGGCCACGCCGGCGATTGCCAGGCTGACCTCGGCGCCCGCTTCACGCGCAGGCAGCGCTTGCGCCAAGTGACCGATGATCAAACTGCGGGTGGCGTCGGCTTCAATGTGCGGCAAACCCTGGGCGTTTTTTGCCAGTTGATCGCGGCGCGTGGCGAGCAATTCGGCGGCGACGATTTTGCGACCCAGCGGCGATTGAAAAAACGCCAGGGCGGGCTTCGGGTCCGCCAGGTTCTTGCGCAATTGCGCTTCGGCGCGCTGGTCCATGGCTTGCGCGGCAAAACGTTTATTGCTGTTGTCGACCAGCGCCTGGTACACCGCAGGCGGCAGGCTCTGGCGATAGCGCTGCTGGGCGGCACTCAGGGCGTCGGTGAAGTGCGCACGTTGTTCGGCCCAGCCGGCGACCTTGTATAACGGGTCATAACCGTCTGCCCAAGCGGGCAAAACGCAGCACATCAGCACGGAAAAAAACAAACGACGCATATGGACTCCTGTCAGTCGGCCACTATTGTCCGTGTCGGGCGTAGGATTTGTCGAGAAATCCTATCGGTCACCTGACTAAAGTGTATTCAGACGCTCGGCGGCTCTGTCGGATTCACAGGCGTATGGATACTATGCGCGCCATGCAAATACCCCTCGATCACCTCTTGCTGCAACGCATTGTCGACGACTTGGCCGAAAAAGGCTGGTCGCAGCAGAACGGTTTCCTGCCCCAGGCTCTGACCCTGGAACTGGCGGCTGAGTGCCGTAAACGTGCGGCCGAAGGTGAGTTAGCGCCGGCAGCGGTCGGGCGCGGGCCAACTCAGGAGATTCGCGAGGGGATTCGCGGTGACCATATCCAGTGGCTGGAGGAGGGCGACGCCGCGGTCTGCGAAACCTACATGGGGTTGATGGACAGCCTGCGCCAGGCGATGAATCGCGGTTTGTTCCTGGGCCTGGAAGATTTCGAAAGCCACTTCGCGATGTACCCGCCGGGCGCGTTTTACCTCAAGCACGTGGACCGTTTTCGCGACGACGACCGGCGCATGGTCTCTGCGGTGGTTTACTTGAATGAGGCGTGGCTGCCCGACCACGGAGGCCAATTGCGTATGTACCTCAAGGATGGCGTCGAATACGATGTGCTGCCCGCTGGCGGTTGCCTGGTGGTGTTCTTGTCCGGGGAGGTGCCCCACGAAGTCCTGCCCGCTACGCGCGAACGCTTGTCGCTGACCGGCTGGTTTCGCCGACGCGGTAATGAGCCGTTTTAAGTATGCAAAAGATTCTGATCAGCCGTTGCCTGCTAGGGCACAAGGTACGCTACGACGGTGGGGCCAGTGGCCCGTTCGATCAGTTGGCGGCGTGGCAGGCCGAAGGCCGCGTGGTCGCGATTTGCCCGGAAGTGTCGGGCGGTTTGCCGACGCCCAGACCTTCGCCGAAATCCCCGGCGGGCAGGGCATTGATGTGTGGGAAGGTCGCGCGCAGGTGCTGACCGCTGATGGCGAAGATTTCAGCGCCGCCTTCCTTGAGGGTGCGCGCCAGGCGCTGGCGCTGGTGCAGCGCCACAACATCCGCATCGCCGTGCTCAAGGCCAACAGCCCATCGTGCGGCAACGTGCTGACCTATGACGGCACCTTCACCGGCGTAAAAGTGCGCGGCGAAGGCGTCACCGCAGCGCTGCTCAAGTGCCATGGCGTTCAGGTATTCAGCGAGCTTGAGTTGCCCGAGGCGGCAGCCGCTTTGACGCAGCTGTCGAAAACGCTATAGGCCAAATGTGGCAGGCAGCCTCGCTCCATCTTTGATAGAGCCGCAAAGCCGATCTGAGCGGTTGCATCGCTTTTGTGGGAGCGGGCTTGCATCGCGATGCAGGCACCTCGGACCATCAGGTAAACCGAGTGGATGCCATCGCGAGCAAGCCCGCTCCCACAGTTGATCGCCGTTGGCTTGCGAGCTTTCAGGTCGCCTGCTTTTGATCTTGACCTGGAGGCGCCGCGTCAAACCACTTGTGCGTCAACGCCTTCAAGCGGCCATCGGCCTTGATGTGCTGCAAGGCCTTGTCCACACTGTTTTTGAACGCCGGGTTGCCTTTTTGGAATGGAATCGCCAGCGTCGGATTTTCGCGATAAGGCTGACTGAAATCGAACCGATCCTGCAGCTCGGCAGTCATAGCGATATGGTTGATGGCCACGTCGTATTTGCCGGTTTCAACGCCCGGCAGCATGTCGGCGTCGTCGGTGGTGATGAATGAGGGGCGCACGTCCATCTCTTTTGCCAACTGCTCACCGAGTTCCACTTCAAAACCGGTCAGCTTGTTGCCGTCCTTGAAGTTGAATGGCGGCGTGTTGGCTTGCAGGGCGATGCGCAGTTCACCTCGATCAAACACATCATCGATCAGTTCGGCGTGCGCCAAGGGGCTCAGAAGGGGAAGCAAAAGTAACAGGCCAGGCAAAAAGCGCATGGTCACTCCTAAAAAATTCGTACGTGCGAGGCACCGTTCAGCATCGCTTGGCTAGGGTGTTAGTGCCTTGGACCGCAATTTGTCGCGAAGTTGTTATGACCCAACGCAATTCCTGCAAAAACTGGAGAAGCGAATGAAAGCTCTATTGTCCCGTGCAACCCTTGCAAGCCTGCTGCTGGGCGCCTCGATGTTGGCTACTGCCGCTGACGGCATCCCGCGCAGCGCACCGCCCGAAGGCGCCAAGGTATTTATCGTGTCGCCCAAAGACGGCGCCACCGTTGATAAAACCTTCACCGTCAAATTCGGCATGGAAGGCCTGAAACTGGCTCCGGCCACCGAGCAGGCTGCTGGCACCGGCCACCACCATCTGCTGATCGACCAGAAAGAACTGCCTGACGCGAGCATGCCGATCCCGGCCACCGACACCGTGATCCATTACGGCAAGGCCCAGACCGAAACCGAACTGACCCTTACGCCCGGCAAGCACACCTTGCAACTGGTGGCCGGTGACAAACTGCACATGCAGTTCAACCCAACCGTCGCCTCCAAAGTCATCACCGTTAACGTCAAGTAAGCGTTAGGCGGACAAAAAAATGGGAGACCCCTGCGGGTCTCCCATTTTTTGTTGCGGTGCGAGCGTTAGAACAACACGCGGCTACGAATCGTGCCGTTGATGTGCTGCAGCTTCTCTTGCGCCAGGTCTGAGTACTCGGCGTCGACGTCGATCACCACGTAGCCAACCTTCTCGTTGGTCTGCAGGAACTGACCGGAGATGTTGATGCCGTTTTCCGCGAAGACCTTGTTGATCTCCATCATCACACCCGGAATGTTCTGGTGGATGTGCAGCAAACGGTGCTTGCCAGGGTGAGCCGGCAGGGCCACTTCCGGGAAGTTGACCGACGACACCGACGTACCGTTGTCGCTGTATTTGACCAGTTTTTCCGACACTTCCAGGCCGATGTTGGCTTGGGCTTCAGCGGTGGAACCGCCGATGTGCGGGGTCAGGATCACGTTGTCGAGGCCACGCAGCGGGCTTTCGAAGATGTCGTCGTTAGAGCGCGGCTCTACCGGGAACACGTCGATAGCGGCGCCGATCAGGTGTTTGTCCTTGATCGCGTCGGCCAGGGCGTCCAACTCAACCACGGTGCCGCGTGCAGCGTTGATCAGGATGCCGCCCTTTTTGATCGCGCGGATTTCCTTCTCGCCGATCATCCACTGGGTTTCAGCGGTTTCAGGAACGTGCAGGGTCACGATGTCGGACATGCCCAGCAACTCGTTCAGGCTCGACACTTGGGTAGCATTGCCCAGTGGCAGCTTGGTCAGGGTGTCGTAGAAAAACACCTGCATACCCAAGCCTTCAGCCAGCACCGAAAGCTGCGTGCCGATCGAGCCGTAACCGACGATACCGAGCTTTTTGCCGCGGATTTCGAAGGAGTTGGCCGCGCTTTTGATCCAGCCGCCACGGTGGCAGGAAGCGTTCTTCTCAGGGATGCCGCGCAGCAGCAGGATGGCCTCGGCCAGCACCAGCTCCGCCACGGAACGCGTGTTGGAGTACGGTGCGTTGAACACCGCGATGCCGCGCTCGCGCGCTGCGTTGAGGTCAACCTGGTTGGTGCCAATGCAGAAACAGCCGACCGCCACGAGCTTCTTGGCGTGGTCGAAAACCTCTTCGGTCAACTGCGTGCGCGAGCGAATGCCGATGAAGTGCGCGTCGGCGATCTTTTCCTTTAACTGGGCTTCCGGCAGAGAGCTGGTGATGTACTCAATGCTGGTGTACCCGGAGGCCTTCAGGACTTCGACGGCCGATGGGTGGACGCCTTCCAGAAGAAGGAACTTGATCTTGCTCTTATCGAGAGAAGTCTTGCTCATCTGCGTAAACCTGTGTCCCGGGGAAAAATGGCAGGGAATCGGGTCCTTAAGCTGACCCGGACGGCAGGAAAGCCGTCACCGCAGAAACGCCCTTGGGCTCTGTCCTGCGGGGGCGGTATGCTAGCATACGCGCCCCGCTAAACACCTATTCCTGCGACGTGAAGCGTTCTCAGGATGACCATGAATTGTTCGAGAGTTCTGTCGATGACCCATCCTGCCCTGATTGATGAGCTAAAGACCCTGGTTGAGCCCGGTAAAGTACTGACCGATGCAGACTCCCTGGAGGCTTACGGCAAGGATTGGACCAAGCACTTCGCACCGGCGCCCACCGCCATCGTGTTCCCCAAGACCATCGAGCAGGTGCAAGCCATCGTCCGTTGGGCCAACGAACGCAAGGTGGCGCTGGTGCCATCCGGCGGCCGCACCGGCCTGTCGGCGGCGGCAGTGGCAGCCAATGGCGAAGTGGTGGTGTCGTTTGACTACATGAACCAGATTCTTGAAGTGAACCTCACCGACCGCACTGCCCGCTGCCAGCCGGGCGTGGTGACCAAGCAGTTGCAGAACGTCGCCGAAGAAAAAGGCCTGTATTACCCGGTAGACTTCGCTTCGTCCGGTTCCAGCCAGATTGGCGGCAATATCGGCACCAATGCCGGCGGTATCAAGGTTATTCGCTACGGCATGACGCGCAATTGGGTGGCGGGCATGAAAGTGGTCACCGGCAAAGGTGACGTGCTGGAACTGAACCGCGACCTGATCAAGAACGCCACCGGCTACGACATGCGTCAGTTGTTCATCGGCGCCGAAGGCACGCTGGGTTTTGTGGTGGAAGCCACCATGCGCCTCGACCGTGCGCCGAAGAACCTCACCGCGATGGTGCTCGGCACGACCGACTTCGACTCGATCATGCCGGTGCTGCACGCGTTCCAGAGCAAGCTCGACCTGACCGCTTTTGAGTTCTTCTCCGACAAGGCGCTGGCCAAAGTCATCGGGCGTGGCGATGTGCCCGCGCCGTTCGAAACCGACTGCCCGTTCTACGCGCTGCTGGAATTTGAAGCCACCACCGAAGAAGTCGCCAACCACGCCCTGGAAACCTTTGAACACTGCGTGGAGCAAGGTTGGGTGCTGGACGGCGTGATGAGCCAGAGCGAGACCCAACTGCATAACCTGTGGAAACTGCGCGAGTATATTTCCGAGACCATTTCCCACTGGACGCCGTACAAAAACGACATTTCGGTGACTGTTTCCAAAGTCCCGGCGTTCTTGAAGGAAATTGACGCGATTGTCGGTGAACACTACCCGGACTTCGAAATCGTCTGGTTCGGCCACATCGGCGACGGCAACCTGCACTTGAACATCCTCAAGCCTGAAAACCTCAGCAAAGACGAGTTCTTCGCCAAGTGCGCCACCGTCAACAAGTGGGTGTTCGAGACCGTCGAGAAATACAACGGCTCGATCTCCGCCGAACACGGCGTGGGCATGACTAAACGCGATTACTTGAGCTACAGCCGTTCGCCGGTTGAAATTGAATACATGAAAGCAGTAAAAGCGGTGTTCGACCCTAACGGGATCATGAACCCCGGCAAAATCTTCGCTGTTTAACTACCCCTCTGAAGGAGTCGTTTCATGAGCTACCAGCACAAGTACGTCGACGGCACCAACATCCATTTCCCGCTGGGCAAAGTGGTGTGTATCGGCCGCAACTACGCCGAACATGCCAAGGAACTCGACAACCCGGTGCCGACCGAGCCGTTGCTGTTCATCAAGCCGGGCAGTTGCGTGGTGGCATTGGAGGGTGGTTTTGCTATCCCGACCGAGCGCGGTTCGGTGCACTACGAAGCGGAAATCGCAGTGTTGATCGGCAAGTCGTTGTCGACCAAGCCGAGCCGTGAAGAAGTGCTGGATGCCATCTCCGGCTTCGCCCCGGCGTTGGACTTGACCCTGCGCGACAAGCAGGCCGAGCTTAAAGCCAAGGGCTTGCCGTGGGAAATCGCCAAGTCCTTTGATGGCGCGGCGGTCATCGCACCGTTCGTGGTCAGCAGCAGCATCGCCGACGTGACCGACATCGGCATTCGCCTGACCATCAATGGCGAAGTGCGCCAGGACGGCAATAGCTCGCAGATGCTTAACCCGATCATCCCGATGATCCAGCACATGGCCAGTTGCTTCTCGCTGCAAGCCGGTGACGTGATCCTCACCGGCACCCCGGCCGGTGTTGGGCCATTGAACGTGGGTGATGAACTGGTGCTTGAACTGGCAGGCGGCAGCCGCTTCGAAAGCGTGGTTCGCTAAACATCAGGCAAACCGGGCTATCGTTCTCACGCTCTGCGTGGGAACGATCAAAAAGTCTGAGTTCGCATTTTTTTCACACCTCATCCGGATAATCCCAGCTTCCAGCACGCGGGCTCGTCGATCCTGTGCTATCACCTAAAGCTGACTTTCTGGAAAAGCGCTCAATGGCCGTGTCCCTGCCTTCGGTTACACCCAAGCCCCGCTCACGCTTTGCCCTGCGCTGGTATTCCTGGCTGCTTTTGGCCGGGGTGATTGTGTATGGCATTGCCTGGGCCATGCACTGGGATGATCGCGGCGTGCTGTGGGTGGCCGAGCGTTTTGAAACGCCAGCCGAACGGCAAGCCAGCGTGTGGCTGCCGGACTACCACGCGGTGATCGATGGCAAGTTGCTGCCGGGCATGGAGAAGGACGAGGCTTCGGACCTGTCCTACAACCCACAGACCAAAACGCTGTTTTCAGTGATGGGCAAAAATCCTTTCCTGGTTGAGTTGAGCCTGCAAGGCGATGTGCTGCGCAAGATGCCACTCATCGGCTGGAACAACGCGGAAGGTCTGACGGTAATGGAGAACGGCCTGATGGCCATTGTCGATGAGCGCATGCACACGCTGACCGTGGTGAAGGTCGACGCCAGCACCCAACAACTGAATATCGCCGACTTCAAGAGCTACGACCTCGGCCCGTCCAAGGACCAGAACAAAGCCTTTGAAGGCGTGACCTGGGACAAGCGCAACCAACAGATCGTGCTTGGCGAAGAGCGCCCACCCGCGCTGTTTACCTGGAAAAGCGATGGCACCACGCTGACCGGCGACAAGCAAAAAGTCGCCAGCACAGAGTTGGACATGCGCAACCTTTCGGCCCTGGCCGTCGACCCGCGCACCGGGCACTTGCTGGTGCTGTCGGCTGACTCCCATCTGCTGCTGGAGCTGGATGCAAAAGGCGAGCAAGTCAGCTTCATGACCGTGCTCGGTGGCTTCAACGGCCTTAAAAACACCATCCCCCGCGCAGAAGGCGTGACCATGGACGAGGACGGCACGCTGTACATGGTCAGCGAGCCGAACCTGTTCTACCGTTTCGAGAAGCAGAAATAACCGGCGATTACGGCGTATACATCGCCAAGAGCGGCATTTGCCAGACATCAGGCAGCGTTTAAGTTTAAATTCAGACCGGCGTGATATTCATTCGCCACTTTTGATATTGAGCTTGCCTGATGCGTCGACTTGCCCGTCCCAAACCTGCGTTTTTCATCGTGTTATTGCTCGCCCTGGTGGCCTCCGGGGTGGTTGCGCAGCAATTGCGTTTATTCGAGCGCGGGTGGTTTAACTGGCAGGCATGGCACCAGCCTGCCGATCAGCGCTCTCTTGGCTTGGCTGATTATCGCGTCACCCTGGAAGCCAAGGTGATCGAAGGCCTCGACGACGACGTCTCAGCCCTCACCTACGACCCGGTGCGCAAAAGCCTGTTTACCGTCACCAATAAAAACGCCGAACTGATCGAGCTGTCGCTGGAGGGCACGATTTTGCGGCGCATTCCGCTGGTGGGCTTCGGCGATGCCGAGGCGGTGGAGTTCATCAGCGACAACATTTACGTGATCACCGATGAAAGCCAACAGCGGCTGATCAAAGTGCACGTGAACGACGACACGCAATTTCTCGACGCCGCCGACGCGGAGCAGATGACCTTGGGTGTACACATCGGTGGCAACAAGGGGTTCGAAGGCCTGGCCTACGACTCAGTGGGCAAGCGCCTGTTCGTGGCCAAGGAACGCGACCCGATGCTGATCTACGAAGTGCATGGGTTTCCGCATTTCAAACCGGAAAAAACCTACTCGGTGCACGTGATCAACAACCCCAAGCGCGATGCCGGGTTGTTTGTGCGCGACCTGTCGAGCCTGCAATACGACGAGCGCAGCGGCCACTTGCTGGCGCTGTCCGATGAGTCTTTTTTGGTGCTGGAACTGGACATCGACGGTCGCCCGCTGAGCAGCCTTTCGCTACTCAGCGGGCGCCATGGCCTGAAAAAACGTGTGCCGCAGGCCGAAGGCATCGCCATGGACGACGAAGGCAGCTTGTACCTGGTCAGCGAGCCAAACCTGTTTTACGTGTTCAAAAAGTGAAGCTGATCGTTCACTCTGCGTGGGAACGATCAGGTCGATCAGGTGACTCAGGCCTTGAGGGTTTTCACGCCTTCGGGGGTGCCCAGCAACAGCACGTCAGCCGGGCGCGCGGCGAACAGGCCGTTGGTCACTACGCCGACGATCGCATTGATCTGCGTCTCAAGCTGCACCGGGTTGGTGATCTGCAGGTTGAACACATCAATGATGATGTTGCCGTTGTCGGTCAACACGCCCTCGCGGTACACCGGGTCGCCGCCCAGCTTCACCAGTTCGCGGGCGACATGGCTGCGGGCCATCGGAATAACTTCTACCGGCAGCGGGAACGCACCGAGTACCGGCACCAGCTTGCTCGCGTCGGCGATGCAGATGAAGGTTTTAGCCACTGCCGCGACAATCTTCTCGCGGGTCAGGGCTGCGCCGCCGCCTTTGATCAGGTTCAGGTGTGCGTCGCTTTCATCGGCGCCGTCGACGTAGAACTCCAGGTCGCTCACGGTGTTCAGCTCGTACACCGGAATGCCATGGCCCTTGAGGCGCGCGGCGGTGGCTTCGGAGCTGGCCACGGCGCCGTCGAACGCGCCTTTGTGCTGGGCCAGCGCATCGATAAAGCAGTTGGCAGTGGAGCCGGTGCCGACACCGACGACGCTCTTGTCGTCAAGCTTGGGAAGGATTAAATCGACGGCGGCCTGGGCCACTGCCTGTTTGAGTTGATCCTGGGTCATGCGGGCTCCGAAACGGGCGGGGAGTTATCGAGGGCGGCGAGTATACCCCAACAAAACCTCGGTATTCGTGTGGTCGCCCGGCCAAACGCTGGGTTAGACTCCTTGGCCCTGCCCACCCGCCCAGTGATGCTTTCCGATGCTTGAACAGTACGTCAAAAAGATCCTCACCTCGCGCGTTTACGACGTTGCCGTAGAAACCCCGCTGCAGACCGCCCGCCAGCTCTCCGAACGCCTCGGCAACAAGGTCTGGCTCAAGCGCGAAGATTTGCAGCCGGTGTTCTCGTTCAAGATTCGCGGCGCCTACAACAAGCTGACCCAACTGAGCGCGCAAGAGCGCGCGCGCGGCGTGGTCACGGCGTCTGCGGGCAATCATGCCCAAGGCCTGGCCCTGGCGGCCAAGGTGCTGGGGGTCAAGGCGACTATCGTGATGCCCAAGACCACCCCCGAGATCAAGGTCGAAGGCGTGCGTTCGCGCGGCGGCAAAGTGGTGCTGCACGGCGACTCCTTCCCCGAAGCCCTGGCCTACTCGCTGAAACTGGTCGACGAAAAAGGCTACGTCTACATTCACCCTTACGATGATCCGCACACCATTGCCGGGCAGGGCACCGTGGCGATGGAGATTCTGCGCCAGCACCCAGGGCCGCTGGACGCGATTTTCGTACCGGTGGGCGGCGGCGGGCTGATCGCGGGTATCGCGGCGTACGTGAAATACCTGCGCCCGGAGATCAAGGTCATCGGCGTCGAGCCCGACGACTCCAACTGCCTGCAAGCGGCCATGGCGGCGGGCGAGCGCGTGGTATTGCCGACGGTAGGGCTGTTTGCCGATGGCGTGGCGGTGGCGCAGATCGGCCATTACACCTTCGAAATCTGCAAAGACTATGTGGATGAAGTGATCACGGTCAGCACCGATGAAATCTGTGCAGCGATCAAGGACATCTACGACGACACCCGCTCGATCACCGAGCCTTCTGGCGCGCTGGGGGTGGCGGGCATCAAAAAATACGTGGAGACCCGCGGCGTCACCGGGCAAAGCCTGGTGGCGATCGACTCCGGCGCCAACGTCAACTTCGACCGCCTGCGCCACGTGGCCGAGCGCGCCGAGCTGGGTGAAGGCCGCGAAGCCATTATTGCCGTGACCATCCCTGAGCAGCCGGGCAGCTTCAAGGCGTTCTGCGAAGCCGTGGGCAAACGCCAGATCACCGAATTCAACTACCGTTACCACACCGGCCGCGAGGCGCACATCTTCGTCGGCGTGCAAACCCACCCGGACAACGACCCGCGCAGCGCCTTGATCGCCAGCCTTACCGGCCAGGGTTTCCCGGTGCTGGACCTGACCGAAAACGAGCTGGCCAAGTTGCACATCCGCCATATGGTCGGCGGGCACGCGGCTAAAGTCAGCGATGAGCTGGTGTTTCGTTTCGAGTTCCCGGAGCGCCCGGGCGCGTTGTTCAACTTTCTTAACAAATTAGGCGGACGCTGGAACATCTCGATGTTCCACTATCGCAACCACGGCGCCGCCGACGGGCGTGTGGTGGCAGGTTTGCAAGTGCCGGCAGACGAGCGCCATCTGGTGCCGGCCGCGTTGGCGCAAATCGGCTACCCGTATTGGGATGAGAGCGAAAACCCGGCCTACCAGTTGTTCCTCGGTTAAGCGACTACGCTGACTGAGCGGCCTATGCGGCCTGTAAGGAATCGATACCCATGGAAACGCTGACCACCCTCAAGGTTATCCACATCGCCGCCACTGCGTTGCTGCTGCTCAGTGGCTTCGGCCTGGCGCTGCTGGCGTGGCGCAAGCGCAGCGTCGGGCCAGCGATTACCGTGCAACGCCCGTGGGTGTTTGTGTGGTTGCTGATGGGGGTGTGCATGCTGAGCATGCCGTTTACCGGCTGGTGGCTGGCGCACTTGATCGGCTGGCCGCTGGGGCAAACCTGGATACTCGGCTCCAGCATCCTCTACAGCGTGGCGGCGTTGGCCTGGTTGTGGCTGGTGGCGCGGCTTAATCGCTTGCGCAAAGGCGAGGGCGGCAGCCTGAACTTCACCCTGGTGCTGGCGGTGGTCAGCCTGTTGGGGTTCGTGGCGATTGCCGGGTTGATGGGCGCCAAGCCGGTTTAACACGTGGCACCGTGTCGCCTGCATCGGGAGCAAGCCCCCTCCCACATTGGATTGCAGCCCACTGTGACAGCAAGCTTCTCCAGATTGGGAAGCATGCACTGTGACAGCAAGCCTCTCCAGATTGGGAGGCAGTCCAATGGTATGCGTCCGGCCAAGTCATCTACCCAGCCTCGTCCACAAATGGATGCGGATGCACGCGCAGAAAAGCATGGCGCTGCAACCTGCATTTATGCCGTTACCCATGCAGTTGGGCGGAGCAAGTTCGCAAGCTACATCGTCGAATATCTACGTCGAGATCCAGTATCCGCGCGGCACCGTCAAAGTGAACGGGCCAACCGTCGCGCTATTCGCATGAAAGTGATCGATACCGATACGCGGCGGTTGAAGCAGAGCTTCAGGCGTTGCAAACAGTGCCCGCGGCGACCGAGAAAAAGCAAAAGCCCACGCGCACTGCAGTGCCGGCAGAGTTTACACGCACGTTGATCCATCACGAACCGGACGATGCTCACTGCCAATGCGGCTGCGCACTTAATCGTAGGCGAACTGGTCAATCAACCCCAGACGTGGAACGTGGGTGTTTGGCCGTAGCAGAGCGCCGGGAGCAATGACTGCGTTTGCTCCAATTTTGCAGCCGTCACCGACTAAGGCACCGAATTTTTTTACTCCCGTCACGATCACATTGTCACCATGGCGGATTTTGATGTCTGCACCATCCAGTTCATTGCGGTAATTGGCAATTATTGCACCTGCTTCAATATTCACGCCCTCGCCGATCAACGAGTCGCCGACAAAGTTGAAGTGTGCCAGCTTGCTTCCACTGAGCATGAAGCTGCTTTTCATTTCGCAGCTTGGGCCAACGATGCAATTGCTGCCGAGGTAAACGCCTCCACGTAGGTAAGCTCCCGCCGCCACAAATGAGCCTTCGCCGATGATAATCGGGTCTTTCAGCACAGCCCCTTGCTCCACAACGGCGCTTTCGTGGATGGCACAGTCTCCATGGCGCCGATAACCCGCACCAAGACCTGCCAGCAAGGCCAAAATTTGGTTTTCGCAGTCTTGAGTAACAAGCCAAGCGGTTGGGGGCACCAAGCCTAGCAATGGCCACCGAGTAATAAACGTACTGATCTCAACTCGCTTCATGGAAATTCCTCCGGTACGGGTAATGTGCGGGTAGACCCACGCGGCCGACGCCAGGACAGAGTCCCCCGAAAATTCACGTGCAGGCCATGCTAGGGCTGTGCTGAGTAGATGACTTCACCGGACGGATACACAGCAAGCCTCTCCAGGTAGGGATGCAGTCCAATGTGACAGCAAGCCTCTC
>NZ_VUAZ01000098.1 GCF_009296165.1 Pseudomonas kitaguniensis
CCCAAGCAATTTGCTTGCTCTAACGAGCACCAGATTGCGGTGTGTGAAGACGATAGAACCGAAAGTTCGATCTCACAAAACACCGAAAGCTGTCACATACCCAATTTGCTGAAGCGAGGCCATGAGGCCACGACTCAGTACCCGAATTTCTTGACGACCATAGAGCATTGGAACCACCTGATCCCATCCCGAACTCAGTAGTGAAACGATGCATCGCCGATGGTAGTGTGGGGTTTCCCCATGTGAGAGTAGGTCATCGTCAAGATTAAATTCCAGAACCCCTGTTTGCTAACGCAAACAGGGGTTTTGTTTATGTAGAAGTCCATGAATTTCGCCGGCACGTTGCTAACGTAACGCTCTGGTAAACAGAATTTCTTGACGACCATAGAGCATTGGAACCACCTGATCCCATCCCGAACTCAGTAGTGAAACGATGCATCGCCGATGGTAGTGTGGGGTTTCCCCATGTGAGAGTAGGTCATCGTCAAGATTAAATTCCGAAACCCCTGTCTGCTAACGCAGACAGGGGTTTTGTCGTTTAGGGGACTCGATGACTAATACGCCCTACCGCTGGTCGGCTTCATACTCAAAATGAAGACATATCTCACAAATCTCTAAGATTTATCCTCGGCTTGCCGAAAGCCTTATGTGCCATGCGTGCACCGAAATAGCGCGATCATCGAGATCGTCTATGCCGTTACATGGAATGTTCCACTCGGCACGCTCATCCCCCTTTGGCAAAAGAAGTCGATGAAATGAATCTCAAGTTCAGCCATAAAATTCTGTTGGCCGCGTCAGGCGTCGTTGTACTGGCCTTCGCATTATTCACGCTTTACAACGACTACCTGCAGCGCAGTACCATCACGCAGAATCTGGATTCGTCTATCCAGCAATCGGGTGAGCTTACGGCAAGCAGTGTGCAGAACTGGCTCAGCGGGCGCATCCTGGTGCTTGAGAACCTGGCGCAGAACATTGCTCACCAGGGCAGTGCTGCGGATCTTCCAGGGCTGGTCGACCAGCCGGCACTCACCTCGAACTTCCAGTTCACCTATGTTGGTCAAACCAACGGTGTGTTCACTCAGCGCCCCGACGCGAAGATGCCCGACGACTACGACCCACGTCAGCGCCCTTGGTACAAGCAAGCCGTAGCTGCCGATAAAACCATGCTTACGCCGCCCTACATGGCAGCAGTGGGCGGGCAAATCGTAACCATCGCCCTGCCAGTCAAAAAGAATGGCGAATTGCTGGGTGTGGTCGGCGGTGACCTGAGCTTGCAAACCCTGGTGAAGATCATCAACTCGGTAGACTTCGGCGGCATCGGTCATGCTTTCCTGGTCAGCGCCGATGGCCAGGTCATCGTCAGTCCTGACGAAAACCAAGTGATGAAAAACCTCAAGGACATCTACCCAGGCACCAGCCTGCGTATCGAGAAGGTTAGCCAGAACGTTACCCTCAATGGCCAGGACCGGATTCTTTCGTTCACGCCTATCAGCGGTTTGCCGGGTGCAAATTGGTTCATCGGTCTGTCGATCGATAAAGATAAAGCCTACGCACCATTGGCCAAGTTCCGCACGTCGGCGTTGATCGCAATGTTGGTCGCGGTAGTCGCCATCGCTGTGCTGTTGAGCCTGTTGATTCAAGTACTGCTGCGCCCACTGACCACCATGGGCGTTGCCATGCGCGACATTGCCCAGGGCGAGGGCGATTTGACCCGCCGCCTGAACGTGACCAGCAAAGATGAATTTGGCGAGGTCGGCAGCGCCTTCAACCAGTTCGTCGAGCGCATCCACGCGTCGATTTCCGAAGTGTCTTCGGCAACGCGCCAGGTACATGACCTGTCCCAGCGCGTCATGGCGTCATCCAACGCCTCGATCGTCGGTTCGGACGAACAAAGCGCGCGCACCAATAGCGTGGCTGCGGCGATCAACGAGCTGGGTGCTGCCACTCAGGAAATCGCGCGTAACGCGGCCGATGCTTCGCAGCACGCTAGTGGTGCCAGTGAGCAAGCGGACGATGGACGCAAAGTGGTAGAGAAAACCATCCTGGCGATGTCGGAGCTGTCGCAAAAAATCAGCCTGTCCTGCACGCAGATCGAAACGCTGAACGCCAGCACCGATAACATCGGGCATATCCTTGATGTGATCAAAGGCATCTCCCAGCAAACCAACTTGTTGGCCCTCAATGCCGCGATCGAGGCTGCTCGCGCCGGGGAAGCCGGTCGTGGGTTTGCCGTGGTTGCCGATGAGGTGCGTAACCTGGCTCACCGTACGCAGGAGTCCGCGGAAGAGATTCATAAGATGATCACTTCACTGCAAGTCGGTTCGCGTGAAGCGGTAACCACCATGAACGCCAGCCAGGTCTCCAGCGAAGAAAGCGTTGAAGTGGCCAACCAGGCCGGTGAGCGCCTGGTCAGCGTAACGCAGCGAATCGTCGAGATTGATGGCATGAACCAATCGGTCGCTGCCGCCACCGAGGAGCAGACCGCGGTGGTTGAAACCCTCAACGTCGACATCAACCAGATCAACCTGCTTAACCAGCAGGGTGTGACCAACCTCAACGAAACCCTCAAGGACTGCGATGCGCTGTCCCAGCAGGCTAGCCGATTGAAGCAGTTGGTCGACAGCTTCAAAATCTGACCCTGTTTGTGCAGGCGCGAGGCTGCTCGCGCCTGTTGCCTAACCGAGCAACCGGCGCACATTCCCCAATGCGCTCTCGGCGAAGGCCTGCACAAACTGTTCAAACGCCGCTTGTGTCATATCAAGCGGCTCGCCAATGAGCGTCCAGGTCGCCCTGGCGCCTCCCGTGCCAAGCACTTCCACACGCATTGCCGCCCACAAGTGGGCGACCCCCAACGTGTTGTAAAGCGTGCTCCACGTCATGCACATTGCGTCATCGTCCCGGCTATTGAGTTGCTCTACCACGCGATGGCCATCGTGGAAAAACTTCGTGCGTAATGCGCCTACACCGTGGCCTGTCATTTCGATGTGCGACAGCGCCGGAATGAAGGCATCGAAGCCTGCAAAGTTGCCGACCACAGCCCACAGGCGCGCGGCCTCGCACGCGACGTCAACAGACGCCACCAACGGCGTGCCCACAGGGTTGCGGATTAATGTATCGGGTTGCAGCACGTTCATAAAAATGTCCTGAAGCGGTCAGATAAAGCCGATGGCCTTGAGGTGGTCGCAGCCCTTGCGCAATAACGCCGGGTCCTTTTGCGGGTACTGCTCGCCCATGGCTTGTACGCCCCGGCGCGCGTTGTCGTGACAAATCATCGAGATGTCGCTGATGTCTTCTGCAAGGTCATCCAGGTAGAAACCCAGCACGCCAAACAGCGCGTTATCGCGACCCACCGTGCGCAGCGACCGTTGCCAATCTGCAACGCTTACCCGTTCGAAGCGGTGGCCCGCCTGGCTGAATGCGTCAAGGTAGTGAGCCCAGCTCAAAGGCTGCGGGTTGTGCAGGTGGAACAGGTTTCGTCCGGCAGCAGATTGGCCGCAGTGAAACCCGACAAAACGCGCAAAAAAGTCCACCGGCATCAGGTCGAAGTTCACCTCCAGGTTGGGCGCCAGGCCCAGTTGCAATGAACCCTTGAGCATGAGCATCAGGCGGTTGTTTTGCGGCTGGCAGACGCCGCTGCGGCTATTAAAAGCGATGTTGCCGGGGCGATAGATGTTTACCCACGCACCTTGCTCAACTGCACGCCCCAATAGCCGCTCGGCGACCCATTTGGACAGGTTATAGCCATTCTTCAGATAGAGCGGCAACGTGGCCACCGCCGGTGTTTCGAGGATGTTGCCCTGCGCATCGATACTGCTGCAGGCCGACAGCGTCGAGATGAAATTGAAGACTTTTTTGCAATGGGTTTCACACAGGCGCAGGCACTCCAGCACCGGCTCTACGTTGTCCTTGGCGAGTGAGGCGTAGTCCATCACATGATTGACCCACGCGGCGTTGTGCACCAATACGCCATGGCTGCGGGCGAGCCGGTCATACACCTCGCTGGCCAGGCCCAACCGGGGCTGGCTCATATCGGCGGCATACACCTGCACTCGGCTCAGGTCGAGGTGTTCCAGGCGATACTCGCGCAGTGCCTGGGTAAACCGCGCCGCCGCCGAGTGCCCCGGCCGTTCACGCACCAGGCAAGTCACCTGCTGCGCGCCGCCCGCTAACAATGCTTCGACCAGGTGCACCCCGACAAAGCTGTTGGCGCCGGTGACGATCACCTTGCGCGGATCACCTGCACGGGCCTCGTGCAGCACGTCTATATTCAGTGCTTGTGACGCATCTTTTTGCACTTGGCGTGACGGAAGATTGCTGAGTGCACCGTCTTCCATCAGCACGGCGAGCGTACGAATCGTCGGCGCTTCAAAGAAACGACTCAAAGAGAGGCTGCGGCCAAACGCTTCGCGCAAGCGCAGCAGCAGGGTCGACAGCAGGATGGAATGCCCGCCCAGGCTGAAAAAGCTTTCATCAATGGAAATATCAGCGCTACTTAACCCCAGCAACTCGCCCCACAGCGCCACGAGCTGCGTTTGCAGTGGCGTTTGCGCAAGTCTGCGGCCGTGGCGGGGAGTCGCGCGCAGCGGTGTCGCCAGCAACGCTTGGCGGTCGATCTTGCCGTGGCGGGTACGCGGCATCGCTGGCAACTCAGTCCATACCTCAGGCTGCATGTACGACGGCAAACGCGCCAGTGCGTATCGCTTCAGTTCCGCCAGCGTGGCGCCAGTTTCGGGCTGTGCGACAACGCCGAGAACCCTGCGACCGGGTGCAATCACCACGGCCACTTGGCGAAATAAGCGACTACTGCGCAGGCATTGTTCGATCTCCTGGGGTTCTACCCGAAAGCCACGGATCTTCACCTGATCATCCCGTCGGCCGCCCAGCTCGATACCGTCTTGGGTCCATTTTGCCAGGTCACCGCTGCGGTAAGCCCTCAGCGGCTGGCCGTCGGGCAGTGTCAGCTCAACGAACGGACTGTCGGCCTGCGGCGGCTCGTTCATATACCCGAGGCTTACGCCGGGGCCGACGATGTAGAGATCGCCCATCACCTGTTCATCCACCGGTTGCAGGTTGTCGTCGAGGATCAGCACCTGGCTGTTGGCAATGGGGCGCCCCACGTTGCGATTGCCGTCACCGTGCTGGAATGCCCGGTGGGTCACCAACACCGTAGCCTCGGTAGGGCCGTAAAGATTGTGCAGTTGGCACTGGCCCGCCAATTGTTCGATCACATACGGCTCGCAGGCATCCCCGCCGGTTAGCAGATGTGCCAGGCCCAATGGCTGATCCAGCGGCAGAATGCTGAGCAGCGCCGGCGGCAAAAAAGCGTGGCTGATGCGCTGTTGGCGAATCAGTTCGACCAGTTGCTGAGGGTCGCGCCGCTGGTCTTCGCTGGGCACAATCAACTCGGCGCCAGCGATCAGGGCCGGGAAAATATCGATCAGCGATGAGTCGAAGCTCAGCGTAGAAAACTGCAGCACTCGACTCTGTTCATCCAGCGCCATACAGGTGCCGAGCCAAGCGGTGCAGTGCGCAAGATTGTATTGGCTGAGCAGCACACCTTTAGGTTGGCCAGTGGTGCCCGAGGTAAAAAGCACCATGCAGGGCGCGTCGACGCCGGGTCGCTGGCGCATCAGTGGTTGCGTGGTGTCCGCTTGGGCCGGGTCGACCGTGCCGACATTCAGGGTAACGAAATGGTCGCGCAAAGGGTGCCGGCCATCGTCCAGCAACACGGCAGCCCCGGTGCTTTGCAGCATCGCCCGCTGGCGTTGTGGCGGGTGGTCCGGTGCCAGTGGCAGGTACACCGCGCCGCAACCCAATATCGCGAGAATGCTGGCGTACAACCCGGCGGACTTTTCCAGGCATACACCCACCACTGCGGGTGTCTCAATGCCTTCCAGCAGGGGCGCCAGGCGTTGTTGAATCGACAGAGCTTGAACGTGCAATTGCCGATACGTCAGCACGCTTCCTGCGATGTTCAGCGCCGGTCGTTGCGCGAAGGCCTGCAAGCTGGCCTGTAACCGTTCGATCATGCGCACATGCGCAGCCTGTAACAGTGCCGGCTGCGCAGTGCGATTGAATCGATGCAAAAAGGCCAAGGCGTCCAGCCCCTGCAAACCTTGCTCGGGCCAGGCGTTAGCCGTGGTGTGTGCAGCGAAGAATGCCGGGTTCATCGAGAAGCCGCAGACCAGCAACGCAACCCATTCCACCAGCGCGTTGCTGGCGTGTTGGCGCAGTCGCTGGCCATTGCCGCTGGGTTCCTCGCTGATGTCGTGCACCGCCAGTACGCGTTGGTCGTGGCCATAGCAGCGCAACTGCAGCGCGGGAAGCCCGCATGCTGACACGGGGCCGATGCCCAGGCGCAGGCTAAGCTGTTGGGTGTTCGCAGCGTGCGGGAGCGGCGGCGGGCAGCCGTCGTCAAGCAATACGTCGAGGGCGTCGCTTGCGCTGATATGCCCGTATTGTTCGAGCCTTTGCCGAACGGCCGCCAGGGCGTGGCTGGTGCCGCTCCACCCGATCGTCAAGCGCCTCATGCCGGCCTCCGCGAGTCGGGCAGGTAGTCGTGCAGCGCCTGGGCGACACTCGGCGTTTGCAATACGCCGCTGTGGTGCAAAAACCCCATGATGTTAACCAGCAGTGGGTGCTGGCGCGTGATGGGAAAGTCCAGCGCCGCGACATCGTCCCTTAACGCACGGCGAACATTGGCGCTGACATCCAGGTGGTCGATCAGCTGCAGATCGAAGCGTTTTTGCAGCTCGTTGGTCAGGTAATGCGCCAGAAAAATCGGCAGGGTTTCAGCGATGCTGTCGCGGTCTGTAGGGCTTGCTGCATGCCAGTAGATACGCACCACGTGCGTCCAGAACTGTGCATGGCGACCCTCATCAAACAAGTGGTCGGCCATCAAACCACGGACCGATGACTTGACGCTGTCGTCCTTGGAAAACGCCGCGACGTCATGGGTCACGGTGTTTTCGGCGATGGCCACGCCTATCAGCTCCACCGCGTCGCGCAGGTGTGGCGGTGCCAGCGCCTGCGCTGCCGGCAGGGCGCGGCTCAGTTCGATTTGCCCGGGCAGTTCGAGCGGCGGTATGCCGGTCATTTCCACGGTCTGTTGCAAAAAGTCCAGCGCGACCAGCGCGTGGTAATCCTCGTCCACGACCACCGTCATTGCATCGTAGCGGCAGGCGAGGGGGAAGGGCTGCGAGAAACGGTTCTTGGCAATGCTGCGAGCGGTCTTGTCGACGATCTCGGTTTCGAAGATCACCACGTCATTCAGGAATTTGTAGAAACTTTGCACCAGCACAAAGTCGCGCCACTGCGGGCAATGTTCCACAAAAGTCGCACTCAGCACCAAGGGCTGGCGGCACAGCGGGTAGATCAATCTATCGTCGTTTTCGAGCAAACGCCTGGGGCGTGTGCGGATGGTTGCGCGGCGTTCCCAGTCTTCGGCAAAGGAGCGGTAGTCGGCGGCGTTCATGGTTGCGCCACTTGCAGCGAGGCGCGCACGTCGTCCCAGAAGCTGAGGCGGCTTTGCAAGGCGCTGAGGGCGGTGTCATCCGCCTGGCGTTGGCGGCAAGGGTCTGCGCCGATCAAGCGCTGCAGTAACTGCTCCGCCGCTGGCCCGTGACCCTGAGAGTCCAGTTCGATGTGACGGCTGAGGTAATGACGCAGGGTTGGCGCCTGGCTACCGATGAAGGCATTGCTGTGCAGAATGCGTTCAAACATCGACGGAATGACACTTTCGCGACCGTGCAGGAACGCCGCCGCCACGCAGTGGATGGGCGCGTTCAAGGCGATCTGCAGCGTGCTGTCGACAAAGCGGGCAACGCCAGGCGGCACGTCAATCATCTGCAAGGCCGCACGTGCCTGAACCCCTTGGCGTTGCAGTTCAATAAAGCGCCGCAAGCGGGTGGTGTCAGCACCGACCTCGGCCATCGCTTCCAGGTACAGCTCGAGGTGGCTGCAATGGCCGCGCGTGGGGTGTTGGTCTGACTCTTCACTGAGCACGATTTCATTGATGAGGCGCGCGGCGTGCGGGTCAGTGGGCGGCAGCCAGGGTAATTGTGTGCAGGTCAGGTCCTGCTGCAGGCGTTTGGTCAGTGTCATGAAGTCCCAAACAGCAAATACGTGGTGCTCCATAAAAAGTTGTAACTTATTAAGTGAAGTTATTTCTTTAAATAACGGATGACTGCACACCTGCAGTTTTTTTTGTTCAAGTACGTGTTGATACATGGTTGACGCCTATAAGTTGCTGCAACTGCTCTGAAAACAGTGGAAGGATTATGCAAGGTTGTTTTAATAAATTGCAGTTGGCCGCGTCATGTGCGCGGGGCTAATCGGGCAGGGCTTTACGCTGTCGAATAACGTGTTTTTATTAGATAAAGATAATAATCTGATTAAACGTTTGGATAAACTTGTGAAAGTATTAGATTTTCTTTCGGAAAACAGGTGGGCGTCAGCAAGTCACCGGGTTAACAGTGAGAATTTTCTTCGGCATGAGTACGAATATTTAAAACAATAGACTTTGTTCTTGGCGTACCGCGCCAGGGCCATTCCCAAAATGGAAAAAGCCTCGCGCTGTTTCACGGGCCGCAAGCTGCTGCGTAAACCTTACTGCGCGCTTTTGTTTTCGTCGGTTTCAAGACCTTTTAGGTAAAGGGTGATCACCTCCATCCCGCGCATCAAGTGATTGCGCAGCGTCAGGATACTTTCGTCGACTTTCTTCTGCGCTACCAGGCTCAGCAGTTCACGGTGATCTTCCTGCGACGTCTCGCCCAGGCCCATCGCCTCAAGGTTGAAGCGTAGAAAACGTTCCTCCTCATTCAAACCGTGTTCAACCAATTTGAGCAGGCGCTGGTTAGGCGCCTTGCCATACAACACCATGTGGAACAGGCGGTTGAGACGACCAATCTCGGCGTAGTCTTTCTCGCGTTCCAATGCATTGATGCAGGCGTCGGCCTCGACAATGTCGGCGTCGGTGAGTAATGGAATCGACAGGCGCAACGCCTCGGATTCCAGCAGCATGCGCAGGGCATAGGTCTCTGCCGAGTTGTCTTCGATCAGCGGTGCGACCACGGCGCCCTTGTGGGTCACTACGTGCAGCAGCGATTGGGCCTCCAACTGGCGCAGGGCTTCACGCACAGGCATGCGGCTGACGCCGAACAGGCTGGCCAGTTCTTGCTGGCGCATAGCGGTTCCACAGGGCAATCGCCCATCCAGAATGGCATCGCGCAAGGTTTCTTCAATTACGGCGCGAGCCAGATGGGCGGGAATAGGCCCGCTGATTTTGATGCTGCTTAAAGGGTTCGGCTTCTGCGTCACGGTTACGCTATCCTCCTGGCTTAGTGGAGTCTGTTTATTGGATCCAATGCACCCTAGAGAGGGTTCACACGCTTGTCAAACAACCAAAGTGTCCGTTTGTAAGGGCTTACACGCTGTACTTTGTGCATCCCACAAGGGGCGGTTATAAACTCGACCTATTAATGAATGATTGCACCGTGCCATTGTTTTTTTCGGGTTGAAGCTTCACCATCCTTTGAAATTCCGTCTCTTTCCACGGACTGAACACTTTGGCGGTAAGTTTTATTCCCCCTCGAATCGTTAGCTGGCTGTTCTCAGCGATTTTTTTGGCTGGCTTGATGCTCGGCGGGCTGCATGCCGATTGGGATTTCTCTCAAATCAGCCGCAAGGCCACCGCGTTGTACGGGCCGTTGGGGGAGGGCCAACAGCGTATCGATGCCTGGCAGCGGTTGCTGGCGACCCAGAAACAGGTCGACGAGCAGGAGCAGCTCAAGGTGGTCAACCTGTTCTTCAATAAACACATGACGTACGTGGAAGACATCGACCTCTGGCACGTGGTCGACTATTGGGAAACGCCCATCGAAGCCTTGTGGAAAGGTGCCGGCGATTGCGAAGACTACGCCATCGCCAAGTATTTCAGCCTGCGGCACCTGGGCGTTTCCAGCGACAAATTGCGCATTACTTACGTTAAGGCCTTGCGTCAAAATCGCGCTCATATGGTGCTGACCTATTATGCAACCCCCGACGCCATCCCGCTGGTGCTCGACAGCCTGATGGACGAGATCCTGCCGGCCACCCGTCGTGCCGACCTGGTGCCGGTGTACTCATTCAACGCCGAGGGTTTGTACCTGCCAGGCGCCAAGGGCAATCAGAAAGTCGGTGATACCAAACGCTTGTCGCGCTGGCAGGATGTACTCAGAAAAATGCGTGCGGAAGGCTTTCCAGCCGAGCCTGCCAACTAGGAGTAACTGATCGGATGTCTCTGTTCAAACAACTATTGATCGCTATCTGCCTGTTCCTGGTGGTCGCCTTCAGCGGCAGCTTCATGGTCAGCCTGGAAAGCTCTCGCACCCAATACGTCAACCAGCTGCGCTCGCATGCACAGGACGGCGCGACGGCGCTGGCGCTGTCGCTGACGCCCAATATCGACGACCCGGCCATGGTGGAGTTGCTGGTCAGCTCGATCTTCGACAGTGGGTATTACGCTAGCATCCGCGTGGTCGACCTGGCTACTGACAAAACCATTGTCGAGCGCAGCGGTATCCCTGACAACAACGGCGTGCCCAACTGGTTCGTGAAATTAATCGGTCTGGAGCCTGCCGGTGGTGACGCGCTGGTCAACCGCGGTTGGGAGCAGGCGGCCAGAGTTGAGGTGGTCAGCCATCCGATGTTCGCCTTGGCAAAAATCTGGCAAAGCGCCTTGGGCAGCCTCGGCTGGTTGCTGCTGTGCGGTGCGGTGAGTGCAGTGCTTGGCGCGTTGTTGCTGCGTCGGCAGTTGAAGCCGTTGGACTATATGGTCAAGCAGTCCCACGCCATCGCACGCCGCGAGTTCCTCACCGTGCCCGACCTGCCGCGCACGCCGGAACTGCGGCGCGTGGTGCAGGCCATGAACCAGATGGTCGAAAAGCTCAAGGCGCTGTTTCAGGAGCAGGCGGAGCGCAGCGAAAAACTGCGCACTGAATCCTATCAGGACAACCTCACCGGCCTCGCCAACCGCCGTTATTTCGAGATGCAGCTGAACGCGCGCGTCAGTAACCTGGAAGAGACCAACTCCGGCTACTTGCTGGTGTTGCGGGTCAAGGACCTGGCCGGCCTCAACCAGCGGCTCGGCGGCCAGCGCACCGACCAATTGCTGCAAGCGGTCGGCAACCAACTGCTGCGCCAGTGCGAGCCTTACCCCGAAACCCACAACCTCGTCACCCGTATCCGCGGCGGTGAGTTCGCAGTACTGGCGCCGGGGCTGATGCGTGAAGAAGCCCTGCAATTGGCGCAAAACCTCGACAGTACCTTGCTCAGCCTGCAAGCCACCGGCGCCAGTGATGTTACGCCGGTCGCTTACATCGGCCTGGCGCCGTTTAGCCATGGCGACTCACCTCAAGCGCTGTTGACCTTGGCTGACCAAGCCCTGGCCCAGGCTGAGGCGCAGGGCGACACCAGTTGGGTGTGCCTCGACCGCAGCGCCGCCACCAGCGTCGGCGACGATCACCATGCCTGGCACACGCTGCTGGACCAGGCGCTGACCCAACAGCGTTTCCAGTTGCACTTTCAGCCGGTGGTTGCCAGCCAGGATCCGCAGTTGGTCTTGCACTATAAGGTGCTGTCGCGCCTGCAGGATCAGGACGGCCACACCCTGCCTGCCGGGCGTTTCCTGCCGTGGCTTGAACGTTTCGGCTGGATGGCACGCCTGGACCGCATGATGCTTGAGCAGGTGCTCAAGCAGATGGCGGGCCACAACCATAGCCTGGCGTTGAACCTGTCGGCCGCAACCCTGCAGGACGAGCACGCGCTGAACCGGATTTTTGAACTGTTACGCCAGCACAGCAACCTCGGCGCGCGCCTGACCCTGGAAATCGGCGAGGAGCAATTGCCGGAGCAGGCCTTGTTGGAGCAATTGACTCAACGCCTGCGCGAGCTGGGCTTTTCCCTCAGCCTGCAGCGTTTTGGCGGGCGATTCAGCATGATCGGCAACCTGGCACGCCTGGGCCTCGCGTACCTGAAGATCGACGGCAGTTACATCCGCGCCATCGATCAGGAAAGCGACAAACGCCTGTTCATCGAGGCAATCCAGCGCGCGGCCCACAGCATCGACTTGCCACTGATCGCCGAGCGAGTGGAGACCGAAGGTGAGCTGAAAGTGATTCGCGAGATGGGCATTTTTGGCGTGCAGGGCCAGCTATTTGGTGAACCTGCGCCGTGGCAGTAACTGCGCTCCGTCAGTAAAGGCAAAACCCCCTGTGGCGAGCAAGCCCGCTCGCCACACAAGCCCGCTTGCCACAAGAGCCAGCAGGCTGGCCAGCGCTTACATGAAGTCAGATCAACCCGGTCTCTTCATCGTTGATCAAGTGGCTCAACCCGCCCAACGCTTCCCGCGCGTGGTTACGGTCCATCAACTTGGCCTGGGCTGCAGGCGGCAAGTCAGTCACGCTGATCACCCCTTTGCGGGTCAGTACCTGGATCAAGTCGTCGAGTACCCGGATCATCTCCAGGTCACTCTGCTTAAGCTGTGCCAGGCTGGTTTCCACCACTTCGTTGGCGTACCAGGCCTGTATCTCATGGTGATCGGCCGGCAGGGTTTCGGTTGACTCGGTGAAGGCGGCTGCCTCTACGCGACTCAGCGCGCCCAGTGCATCACGTTGCACGTAAAACATAAGAACCCCTCGAAAATGAACCACACGCGTTCACCAGCATAGGTCAAAGGTGCGTTTATGCGCGCGAGTATGCGATGCAACCCTGCGTCAGGGCCAGCAACCTGTTGCCCAACTAAATCGGCCGCCCTTGGGGGCGGCCGGTTAATCGCGTCTTAGGCGGTGTGGTCGATCTTGATGGTCGGGTCAGCGCCACTGATCAGCGAGTTGATGCTGGTGTGGGACCAATCGTTGCCTTCCAGCTTGATCGTCACATCGGCATTGGCCAGGCCGCCGGCGCGTTCAGCTTGCCTTCACTGCTCACTTGCAGCGTCGACACACCCTCTACCGTGGTGATCTTGAGGTAATTGTCGATGGTGCTGTCGGTTTCACCCTTCAACAGATCCTTGAGGTCGATGCGGTCACCTTCCGACGCTTTGAAGTCCTTGATCACGTCATTGCCAACGTCACCGGCTTTCCAAATGAAGGTGTCGGCACCCGAACCGCCGATCAGGATGTCGTTGCCCGCGCCGCCGATCAACGTGTCGTTACCGGTGCCGCCCAGCAGGATGTCATTGCCCTTGCCGCCGTCCAGGTAATCGTTGCCGCCCTGGCCAAACAGAATGTCATCGCCGCCGCCGCCGAGCAGCGTGTCGTTGCCGTCTTTGGCGCCCGACACGTCGAAGTCCGCGTAGTGCTCGGTGACGTACTGGTGCACGTTCGAGGTGGTCACGGCCGAGACTGCCACACCGGTTTTCTGTGCGACAAAGGCCTGCAGTGCGTTGTAACCCTCACCGGTGACGCCGCTGAAGCTCACCAGGTCGCCGAAGATGATGTCGTTGCCGTCGCCACCGTTTACGCTGTCGGCACCTGGCAGCGTCGCCTCGGTGTGACCGAGGATGGCGTTGGCCAAATCCTTGGGATCGATGTTGGTTTGCGGCTTGCCATCGCTGTCGTACGGCTTCAGGTCGCTGAGGCTGACGTCACCATTGATGCCGATCGCTTCCACTTGCGACAACCCGCCCAGTAACGCAAAAGCGCTCTTGGCGTTGCTCAGTGTGGCCGAGTCGGTGCTGTTGCCCGTGCCCGCCAGGTTGGACAGCTCAAAGGTGCCGTCACCTTGGGCATGCACGGTGCCCAGGCTCTTGTAGACCCACTGATAGCCATTCCAGGTCTGCAGCGCGGCCGCACCCGAGGTGTCGATGCTGAAGTAATGGGTGTTATCCAAGTACTTGCCGACCGCGTTGCCCGGTGTGTAGTTGGCGGTGGTCACCACATCGTCGAACTTGACGTTGCTGTACAGCGTCGGGTTGGTTTGCTCGCCGCTCTGATAGAACGTCGGCTGGCCGTCGGTGATGAAGTAGGTCAGGTTGGTGGCGCCGGTGTTGCTGGTGGCCAGGCTGCTTTCGAAGAAGTTGGCCGTGGTCTTGAACACGTCTTCATAGTTGGTACCGCCGCCCGACACCATCGAGTCCAGTACCGCCTTGAGCAAGCTCAAGGCGTTGCTGTCGTTGAGGTTGATCGAGATCGACTTGTTCACCTGGGTATCGAAGTCCGCCAGGAAGATGTTAACCGTCCCCGATGTGTTGGCGCCCAGGCTGTCTTTCAGCGAGTTGAACACAGACGTCAGCGACGCCTTGGCGGCGTTAACCGAGTCGGCGCTCATGCTGCCGGAACTGTCCACCATGAACGCGATGTTGTAGTTCTTGCCCTGCACCACGTTCAGGCCGCCAATGTCGGCCACGATGATGTCATTGCCATCGGTGCCGGTGATTGTGTCGCTGCCCGAGGTGCCTGTTGTGCCGCTGTAGGTTGCCGGGTACACCGTCACCGGCAACTGCGCGGTGGTGCTGGCCGAACCGCCGAGGCTTTCGGTGGACGTCGAGGTGACGGTCAGGTTGAACTGGCCGCTGTAATAGGTCGGTGGCTTGATGGTCAGCGTGCTCAGGTCCCAGCCGGTGACGTTGGCTTCGCCCACCGCTTTAGTCGCGGTGAAAGTGTGCCCGGATGCATCGGTGAGCACCGAGCCTGCCGGCACGCCGCTGATTTTCACGCTGAGGGTTTCCGAGCCGTCGGTGTCGGTCAGCGCGGTGCTGACCTTGGACAGCTTCACGCTGCCGTTTTCCAGGCCTTCGTTGAGCTTGTAAGCGGTGTAGTAACCGTCGCCATTGCTGCCATGCAGGTCGGACACGGTCACACCGGCGTTGACCAGGTCCGTGATGCCGGTGTACAGCGCCACGCCGCTGGTGCTCAGGTCTTGAGCCGCGCCGCCATTGATCGACACGTTGACGTCATAGCTGCCAGGCCCGGACTGGTTGGCGTGGTAGATCTCGAGGCTGTAATAGCCGCTCACGGTCGGGGTGATCGAGCCGCTGAACTTGCCGCTGTTGGTGCCCCATTGTGCGCTGGCCACGTCTTTGCCGCCGACGTTGATCAGCAAGCTGTCATCACCGGTGCCGCTGAAGGTGTAGGTCTTGCCGGCTTCCATGTACATCAGGCCGGAGATCTTCGAGCCTGCGCCGGCGTTGACGTTAGCGGTGGACTCGACATTGGTCACGATGGCGCTGCTGTTCGGCGTGCCGGCGTTATCAATGGCTTTTTTCAGGTCAGCCGCTGCGGCGCCGTTACCGTTGGTGCCGATGCCGGCCACGCTGTTCCAGCTTTGCTTGAGCAAGCCGATTGAATTGACGTTGTTGTCGGCCACCGTCAGGGTCGGTGCGTCGGCGATCGGCGTGATGTCGACTTTCACCGTCGCGCTGCTGCCCAGGTCTTTGCCATCAGTAGGCTGGAACTTGAACTGCGCGTAATCCGCCTGCTTGTTGCCAATGCCGGTGCCGCCATAACCATCGGCGCCGGACTCGTTGGCGCTTGGCAGGAAGCGCAATTGGCCGCCGTCAATCTGGGCCTTGGTAAAGGTTTGGCCTGCGGTCACGTTGGTCCAGGTCGTACCATCCGCCGCCAGGTATTGCAGCTTGCCGGCCACTGGCAGGTCGGTGATTTTCACGCCGAGGCTGGTTTGTGGCGAGTCCACATCGGTCACGCCGAAGTTGGCCCACGTCAGCGCCAGCGGCGTGTCTTCGTTGCCGGTCACGGCGCTGCCGGTGGCGACCGGCGCGTCGTTGATGGCCACCACGTTAATGGTGGTGGTGGCGACGTTGGAGTAGTTGCCGCCATCGGTCACGGTCACGGTGATGGTGCGTGGCGTGGTGCTCGGGTCGTGGCTGCTGTTGGTGAACGTGATGTTCTGGATGCGCTGCATGTAATCAGCCAGCGTCGCGCTGCCCGACAACGTCAGCGTAATGGTGCCCGCCTGGTTGTTGGAGTTGATGACAATGCCGTTCACGCTGTTGCCCAGGTTCAGGGCGTCACCGGCTTGCGCGTTGATCAGCGTGACCGTTGCACCGGTCAGCATCGTGCTGTCCGGGTCGGTGATCTTGATATCGGTGTCGGCAATCGACACGCCAGGGCCTGCGGTGCCTTCGGTGAAGGTCGCCTTGTAGTCGGCACCGGTGGCGCCGCTGGAGTTGTTGGCGTCCAGGTCGATGACCGGTGGCGCATCGTTGTCGATGATGTTGGTGCTGACGCTGCCGTTGCCGATCACCAGGTTCTCGAAGTTGCCACCGGTGGTCTTGTCGATGCTGATGACGATATTTTCCGTAGGCTCGGTGAGCTTGTCGTCAATCGTGCGAATGTCAAACGCCACGCTGCTGGCGCCGGCCGGGATTTTCACGGTGTACACACCGGTAAAGTCCGAACCGTCGGTGGCGGTGCCGCTGTACTTCAGCGTCACGCTCACATCGGTTTGCGCAGGGTTGCTCAGGTTCAGGGTGTAGTGCGCCGTGCCGCCTTCAGTCACCGACGCGTCGCCGGTGATGCTGATGGTGGTGTTGTTGACCACATCCGTCACCTTGGTGACCGCGGCGCTGCCGTCCACGATCAGGTGCTCATACTTGTCGCCGCCGCTGACCACGCCGGTGATCTTGGCGCTCACATCGTTGGCGCCGACATACACGTCGTTAGGCGCGGTGACGGTGGCGGTGCTGCTGGACTTGCCGTTGGCGATAGTGATGGTCGAGCCGTTATCCAGCTTCACCACCAAGTCGGAGCCGACGTTGGTCACCGCCAAGCCGTTCTTGTCGACCAGCGATGCGGTGTAGACGATCTGGCCGCCTTCACTCACCGAACCGGTCGCCTTGAGCGCTACGGTCACGTCGTCGATAGTGTCGTTGATGGTGGTAGTCGCACCGCCCGGAGCAATGCTCACGCCTTCGAAATTACCGCCGCTGGTGCCGGTGATCTTGACCGTCTGGGTGCTCTTGTCGATGAACACATCATCGCCCGGCGCCGCCACAGTTACCGAACCCACGGTCGCACCTTGCTTGATGGTGATGCTGGAACCGTTATCCAGTTGGATCACCATGTCAGTGCCCGCCTTGTTGCTCAAGGTCGCGGTGTAAGTGATCTGGCCACCTTCGTTGACTGCGCTTGGCGCGGTCAGGGTAACGGTGGTGGTGTCGGTAGTGCCCGGTGTATCGGTCACGGTGGTGCTAACCGGCGTGGTGCCAGGCACCAGGTTCTCGAAATGTGCGCCGCCGGTCACGTTAGTGATCGCAGTGGTGACAGTTTGATCGCCTTTGTACACATCGTTCGGCGCCACGGCGGTGACGCTGCCGCTGGACTGGTTGACGCCGATGGTGATGGTTTTGCCGTTATCCAGGCTGACGGTCAGCGGGTTGGTGATGTTAGTCACCAGCGCGCCGTTTTTATCCACAAGGCTGGCGGTGTAAACGATATTGCCGCCTTCGCCGACCGTGGTGGTGGCGGTCAGAACCACATCAACCTTGTCGATGGTGTCGTTGATCGTAGTGGTGGCGCCATTGCCTGCAACGTCGAGTTTCTCGAAATTGCCGCCAGTAGCGTCGGTGATCTTGACGGTTTGCGTGCTCTTATCGATGAACACGTCATCGCTTGGCGCCGGGACCGTCACGCTGCCAACGGTATTGCCTGCCTTGATGGTAATGGACGCGCCGTTATCCAGCTTCAGCGTGACATCGCTGCCCGCCTTGTTGCTCAAGGTCGCGGTGTAAGTGATCTGGCCGCCTTCGTTGACTGCGCTTGGCGCGGTCAGCGTGACGGTGGTGGTGTCGGTAGTGCCCGGTGTATCGGTCACGGTGGTGCTAACCGGCGTGGTGCCAGGCACCAGGTTTTCGAAATGTGCGCCGCCGGTCACGTTAGTGATCGCAGTGGTGACAGTTTGATCGCCTTTGTACACATCGTTCGGCGCCACGGCGGTGACACTGCCGCTGGACTGGTTGACGCCGATGGTGATGGTTTTGCCGTTATCCAAGGTCACCGTCAACGGGTTGGTGATGTTGCTCACCAGCGCGCCGTTTTTATCCACAAGGCTGGCGGTGTAAACGATATTGCCGCCTTCGCCGACCGTGGTGGTGGCGGTCAGAACCACATCAACCTTGTCGATGGTGTCGTTGATCGTAGTGGTGGCGCCATTGCCTGCAACTTCCAGTTTTTCGAAGTTACCGCCAGTAGCGTCGGTGATCTTGACGGTTTGCGTGCTCTTGTCGATGAACACGTCATCGCTTGGCGCCGGGACCGTCACGCTGCCAACGGTATTGCCTGCCTTGATGATAATGGACGAGCCGTTATCCAGCTTCAGCGTGACATCGCTGCCCGCCTTGTTGCTCAAGGTCGCGGTGTAAGTGATCTGGCCACCTTCGTTGACTGCGCTTGGCGCGGTCAGCGTAACGGTGGTGGTGTCGATCGAATCAACGATGGTGGTGACAGCAGGCGCAGTGTTCGGCACCAAGTTTTCGAAGTTGCCGCCGGTGGCGCTCGTAATCGTGGTGCTAACGGTGGAACCGTTGTTGTAGACGTCGTTAGCCGGGGTATCGACGTGGACAGTACCAACTGACTCACCGGCCTTGATGGTAATTACCGAGCCATTGCTCAAGGTGACGGTTACCGGCGTCTGTGCTGGATTGGTCAAAGTCGCGGTGTAGGTAATCTGACCGCCTTCGGTGACCGAGTTGTTTGCGGTCAGCGTGACGGTAGTAGTGTCGATCGAGTCGGCAATGGTGGTTACAGCGGGTGCAGTGTTCGGCACGAGGTTTTCGAAGTTGCCGCCGGTGGCGCTCGTAATAGTGGTGCTAACGGTGGAACCG
>NZ_VUAZ01000099.1 GCF_009296165.1 Pseudomonas kitaguniensis
GATCGCTATCAGGCCTGGTAGCTGATTCGCCCATCCACCAAGGTGTACCGCACCGTCGCCGGCAGGCTATGGCCGATGAACGGGCAGTTTTCGCCTTTGGACAGCCACTGCTCACCGGCCACCGTGGAACGGGCCGGATCAAACAGCACCAGATCCGCCGCCGCGCCCACCGCCAACTTACCGGCCGGCAAACGCAGCGCTTCGGCTGGGCCTGCGCTCAGGCGTGCCAGCAACGTCGGCAGGTCGAGCAAACCGTCTTGCACCAACGTCATCGCCAACGGCAGCAACAGCTCGACGCTGCTGATGCCGGGCTCTGTCGCGCCAAACGGGGCCAGCTTGGCATCCCGCTCGTGCGGCTGGTGATGGCTGGAGATCGCCGAGATCACACCCGACTTCACTGCCGCACGCAACCCGTCACGGTCAGCCAGGGTGCGCAGCGGCGGCTGCACGTGGTACAGGCTGGAGAAGTCGATCAGCGCTTCATCGGTCAAAATCAGCTGATACAGCGCCACATCCGCCGTTACCGGCAGGCCGCGCGCCTGAGCTTGGGCGATCAGGGCGACGCCGCGAGCGCTGGTCAATTGGCTGAAATGCGCGCGCACGCCGCTTTGTTCCACCAACAGCAGGTCGCGGGCCAGCGCCACGGTTTCGGCGGTTTCCGGAATGCCCGGCAGGCCGAGGAAGCTGGCCACCGCGCCTTCATGCGCCAAGCCGCCTTCGGCCAAGTCGCGGTCTTGCGAGTGGAAGATCACCGTTAAATCGAACGTGGCCGCGTATTCCAGCGCGCGGCACAGTGTGCGGGTGCTGCGAAAGCCTTCCAGGCCGTTGCCGAAGGCCACGCAACCGGCGTCGCGCAGGGCGATCAGCTCAGCGAGTTGTTCGCCTTCGAGGCCTTTGCTCAGGGCGCCGATAGGGAACACTTTGCAATTGCCGGCTTCGCGGGCGCGGTCGAGGATCAGCTCGGTCACGGCCGAGGTGTCCAGCACCGGCTTGGTCTGCGGCGGGCAGCACAGGCTGGTTACGCCACCCGCAGCGGCGGCACGGGTTTCGCTGTTGATGTTGCCTTTGCGGCTGTAACCCGGCTCGCGCAGGGCGACGTTGAGGTCGACCAGGCCCGGCGCGGCCACCAAGCCTTTGGCGTCGATGGTCTGGCTGGCGCTGAAACCGCTGGGCGCGGCGCCGATGGCGATAATCTTGCCGGCTTCCAGATGAAGGTCGGTAACGTGATCCAGGCCACTGGCCGGGTCGATGACTCGGGCGCCAAGAATGCTGAGCTTCACTGGGCCTTCTCCTGCTCGAATTGACGTTGCGCGGTTTGCCCGCTCATGGCCATGGACAGAACCGCCATGCGTATGGCGATGCCGTAAGTCACTTGGTTCAGGATCACCGACTGCGGGCCGTCGGCCACCGCGGACTCAATCTCCACGCCGCGGTTGATCGGACCTGGGTGCATCACGATGGCGTCCGGTTTGGCGCCGGCCAAGCGCGCAGTGGTCAGGCCGAACAGGCGGTAAAATTCGCCTTCGCTCGGCAGCAGGCCACCCGACATGCGCTCGCGTTGCAGGCGCAGCATGATCACCACGTCCACACCCTTGAGGCCTGCGGCCATGTCGGTGTAAACCTTCACGCCGTACTGCTCAATGCCGACGGGCAGCAGGGTTTTCGGTGCGATCACGCGGATGTCCGGGCAACCCAGCGTTTTCAGAGCCAGCATGTTCGAGCGCGCCACCCGCGAATGCAGGATGTCGCCGACGATGGCCACCGAGAGGTTTTCAAAGCCGCCTTTGTGCCGACGGATAGTCAGCATGTCGAGCATGCCTTGGGTCGGGTGGGCGTGGCGGCCGTCGCCGCCGTTGATGATCGCCACCTGCGGGCACACGTGTTCGGCGATGAAATGCGCGGCGCCGGAGTCGCCGTGGCGCACCACGAACATGTCGGCGGCCATGGCTTCCAGGTTGCGCAGCGTGTCGAGCAGGGTTTCGCCTTTGCTCGCCGACGAGGTCGACACGTTCAGCGTGATCACGTCGGCGGAGAGGCGCTGGGCCGCCAGTTCAAAGGTGGTGCGGGTGCGGGTCGAGTTCTCGAAGAACACGTTGCAGATGGTTTTGCCGCGCAGCAGCGGGACCTTCTTCACCGCTCGGCCACCGACTTCGAGGAACGAGTCGGCAGTGTCGAGAATTTCAGTGAGCAGTTCGCGGGGCAAACCGTCGAGGGACAAGAAGTGTTGCAACTGACCCTGAGCATTGAGCTGCAGCGGGCGCTTGGCATCTAAAGGCGTCATCGCGGGGACTCTTTACAAGGCGGTTTAAAGGGCAAGGTCTTGCAGTTCGAGTTCGAGCGGCGTGGGACCGGACAATTTTACGCGCTGGTGGGCTGAAAGCGACAGCGTGGCACCGACCACGTCCGGGCTGATCGGCAATTCGCCAGCCTCAAGGTCAAGCAAGCACACCAGTGTCACGCTGGCGGGGCGGCCGTAGTCGAACAGTTCGTTCAGGGCGGCGCGGATGGTGCGGCCGCTCATCAGCACGTCGTCGATCAGCACCAGGTGCTGGCCTTCGATTTCGAACGGCAGGGCCGAGGGCCGCACTTGCGGGTGCAGGCCGTTCTGGCTGAAGTCATCGCGATAAAACGACACATCCAGCGTGCCCAGTGGCGAATCGCTGCCCAGTTCTTCCAGCAACGCCTGGGCCACCCACACACCGCCGGTACGAATGCCGATAAAACGCGGTTCGCTGATGGCACGCTGTTGCAGGTGCGCCTTGAGGCTAGTCGCCATCTGGCTGATCAGTTCGGCGGGATTGGGCAGGCTCATGGTGGCTCCTTCAAGGCCTTGCGTAGCGAGGTGGCCGCAAGGTCCGGGCTCAAACGTAAAAAGACGCGGCAAGCCGCGTCAGTCAGGATTCAAATAACGCAGTGTTTTCGTCCAGCCAACCTTGCAACAGCAAAGCGGCGGCGATGGCGTCCACGGGGTTGTCGCGGTAGCTGCCTTTTTGCCCGCCACGGTCGCGGCGCTCACCTTTGGCTTCAAAGGTGGTCAGGCGTTCGTCGTGGGTATAGAAGGGCAGGTTGTAGCGGCCATTCAGGCGGCGCGCGAACTTTTCGGCGCGCAGGCACATCTCGCTCGGTGTGCCGTCCATGTTCAACGGCAGGCCGACCACCACCGCGTCGGGCTTCCACTCCTTGATCAGCGCTTCGACCTGGTTCCAGTCCGGCACGCCGTTTTGGGCTTTGAGGGTGCACAGTTCGCGGGCCTGGCCGGTAATGACCTGGCCGACCGCTACGCCGATCTGTTTGGTGCCATAGTCAAAACCGAGGATCAAACGCAAAGCCATCAGGCGTGCCCCGCCTGGCTGGTCAGCAGGCTGAGGTTGACGCGCAGCTTGGCTGCCGCGGCTTCCAGGCGCGCCTCGCTTGCGGTATTGAACAGGATGTCGGCGTCGAAAGGGCAGGTCAGCCAGGCATTGTCGGCCAGTTCGGCCTCCAGTTGCCCGGCTTCCCACCCGGCATAGCCGAGGGTGATCACGCTTTGCTCAGGCCCGATGCCGTCCGCGATAGCGAACAATACGTCTTGGGACGTCGACAGCGACACGCCGTCAAGGTCCACCGTGGCCTGGAACGTCGGCCCGGTGCGGTGCAGCACGAAACCGCGATCAGTCTGCACCGGCCCACCGTTGTAGATCGGCACGTGTTGGCAACGCGCTGGCGGGTCGATTTCGGGGCGCAATTGCTCAAGAATATCCGCCAGGTTCAGCGTCTGCGGGCGATTCACCACCAACCCCATCGCACCATTGGCGGTGTGCTCGACAATGTAGGTCAAGGTTTGCGCAAAGTTCGGGTCGGCCATATGCGGCATGGCGATCAAGAATTGATGCTTGAGGTAGGTCGGGCTGACATTTTTCATGTCCTCTAGTGTGGCGTTGGAGTGGCGAACTGACAAGCTGGAGTTAATGAAACTGCGGCGAGCAAGCCCGCCCGCCACAATGGGCAGCCTTGTCACAACCCAAAGGCTCTTGCGCCTTTAATTGCTCGACAGGCGGTCGCCCCGGGCGAATTTCCAGGTGCGGATGATTTCCAGGCGGTCGACGTCGTTCAGGTCGCCGGTGAACGGCGCAAAAGGCGCGGCCAGGCGCACGATGCGCTGGGCGGCTTGGTCAAGCAGCGGCTGGCCGGACGACTCCAGCACCTGCACTTCGTATAACGAACCATCACGGTTGATCGACACCAGTAAGCGCAAATTGCCATAGATTTGCTGGCGTCGGGCCTCGTCCGGGTAGTTGAGGTTGCCGATGCGTTCGACCTTTTTGCGCCACTCGTCCTTATACCAGGCACCTTTGTCGCGCATGGTCGAGGCGGCGTTCAGCCGATAGATGCGCGGGCGTTTGGCATACAACTGTTGCTCGTTGGCCAATTCCGCCTCAAGGCTGGAGATTTCGTCGGAGAGCTGCGAGCTGTCGAAAGTCGGTGCCGGTTTAACCGGCTCGGGCTGCGGCTCGGTCTTGGTTTTCTCGCGCTGGGTCGGGGCTTTTTGCGGTTTGGGCGCGACGGTGGTGACTGCGGCCTTGGGCGCAGCCTGCTTGACCTCGGGCTTGGGCGTCGGCGGCGGCGAGACTTTATTCACCTTGTTGTCCTGGAACGGCGCCACTTCGGTGGTCTTGGGCACGGCTTTTTTGTCGAGCGTACCGCTGCCTTGCTGGTTGTCCTGAGCCAGAAAGTCGGCCTTTTCGGGCTTTTTTTCGCTCTTGAACGTGGCGAGGGTAATTTCCAGGGTTTTGCTGATTTGCTTGGGTTCGGCAAAGGTGAAGCCCAGGCCGAGCAGCAACGCGAGGTGGATCAGTGCCGCCAGGAACAGCGTAAATCCGAGCCGATCAGCCGGGCGCACGCCGCTTCGGGAGAGTTCGGGGGGCAGATCGGACGGGAGCGTCATCACAAAAAAACCAACATCGCGCGTTTCACAGGTGCCGCATGATAACGCAATGTTGGTGTGTGTCCGGCGGTTCTATGTCACTTGGCTTGTAGCTTGCGCTCAATGGCTGCCATCAGCATTTCGCCGATGTTCGTGCCAAATGCGTTGTCTATCTCGCGAATACACGTCGGGCTGGTGACGTTTATTTCGGTAAGGTTCTCACCGATTACGTCAAGTCCTACAAACAGTAGGCCTTTTTCCCGCAGGGTTGGGCCGACCTGGGCTGCAATCCAGCGATCTTTTTCTGTCAGCGGGCGCGCTTCGCCGCGACCACCGGCTGCCAGGTTGCCACGGGTCTCGCCCGCTGCCGGAATACGCGCCAGGCAATAGTCCACCGGCTCGCCGTCGATCATCAGGATGCGTTTGTCGCCGTCCTTGATCGCCGGAATATAAGCCTGGCCCATGATCTGTTGGGTGCCCAGCACCGTCAGGGTTTCGAGGATCACCGACAGGTTAGGGTCGCCTGCGCGGTGGCGGAAGATCGAGGTGCCGCCCATGCCGTCCAGCGGCTTGAGGATTACGTCACCGTGTTTGGCGGCGAATTCACGCAACACATCGGCGCGGCGGCTGACCACGGTGGGCGGCGTGCACTGTGGGAACAGGGTGGCGAACAGCTTTTCATTGCAGTCGCGCAGGCTCTGCGGCTTGTTGACGATCAGCACGCCAGCGCGTTCAGCCTGCTCCAGCAGGTAGGTGGAGTAAACAAACTCCATGTCGAACGGCGGGTCCTTGCGCATCAGGATGACATCCAGATCGCTCAGCGGGCTGTCGATCTCGTCCGCAAGCTCGAACCACTTCTCTGGGTTGGCAAACACCTGCAGCGGGCGCATGCGTGCACGGGCCTCGCCGTCGCCTTGGTAAAGATCGCGCTGTTCCATATAGAACAACGTCCAGCCGCGGGCCTGGGCGGCCAGGAGCATGGCCAGCGAGCTGTCCTTTTTATAGGAAATGCTGGCGATAGGGTCCATGACAATGCCGACGCGTACGCTCATGGGGTATTTCCTCTAGCAAATTAGGGCGCATAAAAGTGGCGTCAGAGTGGCGCTGCGGCTGTTGTGGGTCAAGGAAAAACCACTGTCAGAGAGCCTGCGTGTCAGGCTGAACTGTCAGGTGCGAAAGACTGCGAATTGTTCTTTATCACCGTAGCATTCAAATTCCAGCCCGATGCCGAGGGGCTCCAGCACCGCCGTTGCTTGCCTGATGAACCGCTCGCCTTGTTCCGAGAGTGCATACAACCCGAGCACTTGAATGATCGGATGTTTGCCCAGTGCGCCAGGCACCTCGGTGTAAATCTCTCCGCTCTCAATGAACGCGACATACGCATTGATTTTTGCCTGGAGCATTAGCAGGTGTTCACCCTGTTCAGTTGGATTAGCCCAGCCGAGGTGGTCCGAGATGCCTAGAGTTATCTTGCTGCAATCCTCATTTGGGATACCGCACATATCAATGACTTTGGGGTCTGTTACGGACATGGTTGCTCCTTCTTTTCATTAAATTTTTTTCGGTCGAGAGATCTTTATTCGAGTGGGCGGGATAACTGTCCCCCCTGGAAAACCGGGCTTACCCTTGCCTACAATTACTGCGCCGCTTTCCTCTATTTCCGGGAATGCGCGTTTTTGATTGCGCGTCAGTGGTGCCGTCTCGGAGGCTTTGCATTCGATGCATTCGATCTCACCATCGGAGCCTCTTCCCATCATATCGACGCGAACCTTCGTACCGCTCTCGGTTTTCAAGGTTATCTGTTGGACTGCGTATTTCCTGTTTTTGGAATACAGCCCATAAGCTTCTTCCTCATAAGCAGCCCCCGCCACCTTGTTCTTCTCCAGTTGTGTACTAAGCACCACATAAATCGGCGCAATACCCGCATCCGCTGGAAACCAGATAATCGCATCCTGAAACTCCGGCGGATGTTGCGGGTTGTGCAGCGCAGCTTCCGCCTGCGGTGTCGGCGGGTACACCCAAACCGTGCGCAGCGGGGGCGCACCTTCCAGTGCCGGAATACCCAGCACACCCTGCGGATTCACCGCCGGCGTCCACGTCAGGCCAATGCCGTTGCCTATATCGGCGACGTATTGCTCGCCATTTTTTTTAGCCTTGATAACCGGAACACTTTCCCAGTCCGCTTTACCGCCCGTGTAGAAGCCGTAGGCGTTTACCGAACCATCCGGCAAGGTCTTCACGTTGACGCGCACCCGTGTGCGGCCCGCTTCAAGTGTTGCGTACTGGTCTTGTGTGTAGAAGGCACTGTCGGCTGCGGTAGCGTTTGGCATCAGCAGTGCGACGGTGCCGACTGTGGCGCTTGCAGCCAGGGCGCCCGCGCCCTCCAGCAGTGTCAGCGCCAGTGAGCCGGCCAGGCGATTGGCGACAGCGCGGCCGGAGGCAGAGCCTGCAACCCATTGCAGCGGTGAACCCTGCGCCGAAATCGCGGTGCCAGTGCCGAGCACTGCCCACATGCCGTAGTCGGCCAGCCTTTCAACGGGTACAAAACCCGTTGGGTGCTGGTGGTTGATAACGCCGTCGGGCAGGTTGCAACTCTTGGCAAAAACGCAGCCTGTGGGCGTGGGCCGGGTTTGCGACTCGTCGGCAAGGTCGGGGTATTGCGCCCAGTACAAGGCGTGGAGGTCGACAGGTTCTACACCGCTATTGCGGCTTGTGGTGCTCGCGTTGGGACGTGCCGGCTTGGGGACATAACCGCTCATGCGGCATCCTTGTTCGTTCTTTTTGGTGCAAGAACGCTACCGGGTAGTGGCTGAGCTATCTGTCGGAAGGGTTGTTAGTTTAAGTGGGAAAGTTCGCGTTTTTTAAGCTGTTGCGGATCGAAACCCGTACTCTCCTGAGATGAATTTTCTCCAGACTGTGCTAAAAAGGCTCCCATGGCACATAAGCCCATGCACCATTGGGTTTCACTGCACACCCTGTACAACATCAGGCAGTACACACCGAAAACCGATTCGCTGTGGCGATGGTAGAGCAGATATGGAACAGCATTCCAACGCCTTGAGAGTGATGGTGATCGACGATTCGAAAACCATCCGCCGCACGGCTGAAACCTTGTTGAAAAACGTAGGCTGCGATGTGATCACGGCCATCGACGGTTTCGATGCCCTGGCGCGGATTGTTGATCATCACCCGCACATTATTTTTGTCGACATCATGATGCCGCGCCTCGATGGTTATCAGACGTGCGCCTTGGTGAAGAACAACCCGGCGTTCAAGTCTATCCCGGTGATCATGCTGTCTTCCAAAGACGGCCTGTTCGACAAGGCCAAGGGGCGCATCGTCGGTGTCGATCAGTTTTTGACCAAACCTTTCAGCAAGGAAGAACTGCTGAGCGCGATCAAGGCCTATGTGCCCGGCTTCGCCGCAGTAGAACAACAAGCACACTGACGGCGCCCCAGAGGGGCCTGCGTCTACCAATGTAGTGGGGAAAACCATGGCACGCGTTCTGATCGTCGACGATTCGCCGACTGAAATGTACAAACTCACCGGCATGCTCGAAAAGCACGGCCACCAGGTTCTCAAGGCTGAAAACGGCGCGGACGGCGTGGCCCTGGCGCGCCAGGAAAAACCCGATGCGGTGCTGATGGACATCGTGATGCCGGGCCTTAATGGTTTTCAGGCGACGCGCCAGTTGTCCAAAGAGCCTGAAACCAACGGCATTCCAATCATCATCATCACCACCAAAGATCAGGAAACCGACAAAATCTGGGGCGCGCGCCAAGGCGCCAAGGACTACCTGACCAAACCTGTGGACGAAGAAACCCTGATCGCCACCCTGAACAAGGTGCTGGCCGGCTGACGGCACGCCATCATGACAGAGTCGCAAACCGCCTTCGAGCTGCTGCTGGGCATCGACAACCGCTGCCGCCTGTTGGCCGCCGACCTGCCGTCCCAGGAAGCTCGCTTGCAGCGTTGGAGCGGGATCGGCTTTCGCCTGGGGCCGCATGCGTATGTGGCGCCCATGGGTGAAGTCGCCGAGGTGCTGCATGAGCCGCGCTGCACGGTGATGCCAGGGGTAAAACCTTGGGTCAAGGGCGTGGCGAACCTGCGCGGGCGCTTGCTGCCGGTGTTGGACTTGGGCGGTTTTCTCGGCTTTGAGCTGTCCAGGGCGCACAAGCAACGGCGCGTGCTGGTGGTGGAATTCAATGACCTGTTTGTCGGGCTGCTGGTGGACGAGGTGGTGGGCATGCAGCATTTTGCACAAGACGCATTGTTAACGAGCGCCAGCCCCGACGCGCCGTTTATCCAGGGCCAGTTCGACGGCGACCGGCTGTGGCAGGTCTTCAGCCCCTTCGCTTTGGCCCAGGCGCCAGGCTTCATGGATGTTGCCGCATGAGCACCGCTACCACGCCCAAACCGCAAGCCGCGTCGCGCAGCCGTTCGCAGATCATCGTGCTGTTTATCGCGCTGATCGTGTTCATCATGCTGTTGTTCGCCAACTTCGCGTACCTCAATACCCAGTCCACCTACGACAAGCAGTACATCGGCCACGCCGGTGAGTTGCGCGTGTTGTCCCAGCGCATCGCCAAGAACGCCACAGAAGCGGCCGCCGGCAAGGCTGCCGCGTTCAAACTGCTGGGCGATGCGCGCAACGACTTCGCGCAGCGCTGGGGCTACCTGAAAAAAGGTGACACCGAGACCGGCCTGCCCGCCGCGCCCAACGCGGTGCGCGCAGAAATGCGCGCGGTGCAGACCGACTGGGAAGCCCTGCTGAAAAACACCGACGCGATTCTTGCCAGCGAGCAGACCGTGTTGTCGTTGCACCAAGTGGCCGCAACCCTGGCCGAGACCGTGCCGCAATTGCAGATGGAGTCGGAAAAGGTTGTCGACATCTTGCTGCAACGCGGCGCCCCGGCCAGCCAAGTGGTACTGGCCCAACGCCAATCGTTGCTCGCTGAGCGAATTTTGGGTGCGGTCAACACTGTGCTTGCCGGCGACGAAACCTCGGTGCAGGCCGCCGATGCGTTTGGCCGCGACGCCAACCGTTTTGGTCAGGTGCTTAACGGCATGCTGCAGGGTAACGCCGGGCTGCGCATCAGCCAGGTCGAAGACCCCGATGCGCGTGCACGACTGGCCGAAATCGCCGAGCTGTTTGAGTTTGTCTCAGGCTCCGTGGATGAAATTCTCGAAACTTCGCCGCAGTTGTTTCAGGTGCGTGCGTCGGCGAGCAATATTTTCAACCTGTCGCAAACCCTGCTTGATGAAGCCTCGCACTTGGCCACCGGCTTCGAAAACCTCGCCAGCGGGCGCAGCTTCGACACCATCGGCGGCTACGTGCTGGGCCTGTTGGCGCTGACCTCGATCATCCTGATCGGTTTGGTGATGGTGCGCGAAACCAATCGCCAATTGCATGAAACCGCCGAGAAAAACGAGCGTAACCAGAACGCGATCATGCGCCTGCTGGATGAGATCGAAGACCTGGCCGACGGTGACCTGACCGTGACGGCCTCGGTGACTGAAGACTTCACCGGCACCATCGCCGACTCCATCAACTATTCCGTGGACCAGTTGCGCGACCTGGTCGCCACCATCAACCTGACGGCCGGGCAGGTCGCGGGTGCGGTGCAAGACACGCAGGCCACCGCCATGCACCTGGCCCAAGCCTCGGAGCATCAGGCCCAGCAAATTGCCGAGGCGTCGACCGCGATCAACCAGATGGCCCAGTCCATCGACCAAGTGTCGGCCAACGCTGCGGAGTCCTCGGCGGTGGCCGAGCGTTCGGTAGAAATTGCCAACAAGGGCAACGAGGTGGTGCACAACACCATCCACGGCATGGACAACATTCGCGAGCAGATTCAGGACACCGCCAAACGCATCAAGCGCTTGGGCGAGTCTTCTCAGGAAATCGGCGACATCGTCAGCCTGATCGACGACATTGCCGACCAAACCAACATCCTCGCCCTCAACGCCGCGATTCAGGCAAGCATGGCCGGTGACGCCGGGCGCGGCTTTGCCGTGGTGGCCGATGAAGTGCAGCGGCTGGCCGAGCGTTCGTCGGCCGCCACGCGGCAGATTGAAACGCTGGTGCGGGCGATTCAGACCGACACCAATGAAGCGGTTATCTCCATGGAACAGACCACCACCGAAGTGGTGCGCGGCGCACGGCTGGCCCAGGATGCCGGGGTGGCGCTGGAAGAGATTGAAGGCGTGTCGAAAACCCTCGCAGCGTTGATTCAGAGTATTTCCAATGCGGCGCAGCAACAGACGTCGTCGGCCGGGCAGATTTCCCTGACCATGAACGTGATCCAGCAGATCACCACGCAAACGTCGTCGGGCTCTACCGCCACCGCTGAAAGCATCGGCAACCTGGCAAAAATGGCCAGCCAGTTGCGCCGCTCGGTGTCGGGTTTCACCTTGCCGCCGGCGCGACCGGTGGATGAGTGAAATGCAATCCGAATGTGGCAGGGGGCTTGCTCCCGATGGCGGTGTATCAGCCAATCGATCAGGTGACTGACCCACTGCTATCGGGAGCAAGCCCCCTCCCACAGTAGATCTGCGTTTACCTGGAAATACCTGCAGGGCAAGAACACACGCAACCCACGAATTTTAAGCGGAGCAGTTATGGTTGATCGGCACGACTACGTGGCCCTCGAATGGGTCAAGGGCGACATTGCCGAAACCCTGAAACAGGCCCGTTCGGCGCTCGACGCATCTGTCGAAACACGCGACGGCGACGCCCTCGGCGAGTGCCTGGCTGGCATCCACCAAGTGCATGGCGCGTTGCAAATGGTCGAGTTCTATGGCGCGGCGCTGTTGGCCGAAGAGATCGAAGAGCTGGCCCTCGCCCTGCAAGCCGAGCGCGTCAGCCAGCGCGACGAAAGCATCCGCCTGTTGCAACAAGCCCTCAGCCAATTGCCGCTGTACCTGGACCGCGTGCACAGCGCCCGCCGTGACCTGCCGCTGGTGGTGTTGCCGCTGCTCAACGACCTGCGCAGCGCACGCGGTGAAAGCCTGCTGTCGGAGACCAGCCTGTTCAGCCCGCAATTGCTGTCGATTGCGCCATTACCCGATGAGGCGCTGGCGCAACGCATGGCGCCCGACCTGAGCAGTCAACTGCGCCAGTGGCATCAATTGCTGCAACAGGCCTTGGCCGGTTTGCTGCGCGAAGACCACGGCCCGAGCAACCTTGAAGACATGGCGCGGGTTTTCGCGCGGCTGGAGGCGCTGTGCCAGGGCGCGCCGCTGTTGCCGTTGTGGCAAGTCACCTCGGCGCTGGTCGAAGGCATGCTCACCGGCGTGATCGCCAACAGCCCGGCGCTGCGCAGCCTGCTCAAAGCCTGCGACAAACAACTCAAGCGCCTGCTGGCCCAAGGTATTGGCGGCATCAACCAGCCGGCGCCGGATGAATTACTCAAAAGCCTGTTGTTCTATGTGGCCAAGGTCACCCGGCCGACGCCGCGCATGCAAAGCCTCAAGGAGCGCTACGGTCTTGATGAGGCCTTGCCCGACAGCGCCGTGGTCGATGCCGAGCGCGCGCGGCTGGCCGGGCCGGATCGCAATGCCATGGGCTCGGTGCTCGGCGCCTTGTGCGAGGAGCTGGTGCGGGTCAAGGAACGCCTCGACCTGTTCGTGCGCAGTGACCGCCAACACACCCGCGACCTTGAGGCGCTGCTGGCGCCGTTACGCCAAATCGCCGACACCCTGGCGGTACTCGGCTTCGGCCAGCCGCGCAAGGTCATCATCGACCAACTTGCGGTGGTGCTGAGCCTGGCTCAAGGCCAGCGCGAACCCAACGATGCGGTGCTGATGGACGTCGCCGGCGCGTTGCTCTACGTCGAAGCCACGCTGGCGGGCATGGCCGGCACGGTGGAGCCGGAAAGCCGCGAAGAAAGCCGCTTGCCCACCACCGACCTGACCCAGATTCACCAGTTGGTGATCCGCGAATCCTGCCAATGCCTGCGCCAAGCCAAAGAGCTGGTGATTGATTGCGTTGAAGCCCACTGGGACCGCCAGCGTCTGGAGTCACTGCCGGAGCTGCTAAGCCAGGTGCGCGGTGCGTTGGCGATGATTCCGCTGCCGCGTGCCGCGAGCCTGATGCGCGGCTGTAGCGCTTACGTCGATGAACAATTAATGCTCAACGACGCCGCGCCTGCGCTGGCGCAGCTGGAGCATTTTGCCGACGTGGTCAGCGGTCTGGAGTACTACCTGGAGCGCATGCTCCAAGACCCCGACGCGGCTGGCGAACGGGTGCTGGAGCTGGCGACTCAAGGCCTGGCCGCCCTCGGCTACCTGCCCGCGCAGAAACCGTGGCGTCAGGCACTGGCCGCACCGGAAGGCGCGCTGGCAGCCGAGGGCGCACCGAGCCAATCGCAGTTCGACGCACTGGCCAGCCCCACGTCGCGCCTGAACCCGCCGGCGCTGCAGCGCCCCGGTAGCCTGTTGCCGCCGCCGGACGGTGAAGAACCGATTGACGACGAGCTGCGCGACGTCTTCCTCGAAGAAACCGACGAAGTGCTTGAGGCGCTGCACCGCCACCTGCCGAACAGCGCCGACAAAACCGCCCAAGGCGAAATGCGCCGCGCGTTCCATACCTTGAAAGGCAGTGGCCGCATGGTGCGCGCGCTGGTGCTGGCGGAGCTGGCCTGGGCCGTCGAGAACCTGCTCAACCGCGTGCTGGAGCGCAGCGTGGCGCTGAGCCCCGAGGTGCAACGGGTGTTGGATGACGCGGTGGCCCTGCTGCCGGAATTGATCGCTGATTTTGCCACCGATGCTCAGCGTCAGCGCGACGAGGTCGATACCCTGGCCGCGCGCGCCCACGCCTTGGCCAGCGGCGCTGAACCCTCGGCCGCCGAAGCGCACGACCCGATGTTGCTGGAGATCTTCCGCAACGAAGCGCAGAGCCATCTCGATAGCCTCAACCACTTTTTGCAACAAGCCGCCGAACACGTACCGCTGCAAGTCAGTGATGAACTGCAACGCGCACTGCACACGCTTAAGGGCAGCGCCTACATGGCGGGCGTGCTGCCGATTGCCGAGCTGACACGGCCGCTTGATCACCTCACCCGCGAGTACAAGGCTCACCGCTTGCCGCTGGACCTGGACGAAGTGGCGTTGCTGCTGGAAGCTGAAAACCTGTTCCAGTTGGGGCTGCGCCAACTGGGCAATGACCCGCTGGTGCCGATCAGGGGCGCCGCCGACGTGATCAGCCGCACGCAGAGCCTGCTCGATCAAAAGCTTGAAGCGCTGCTCGACGCGCCCAACACCGGGCTGCGTATCAAGCGCGACCCGCAGTTGATCACGGGCTTTTTGGCCCAAGGCATGGACATTTTGCTGGATGCTGAAAGCCTGCTGCGCGGCTGGCAACAACACCCCGGCGAGCGCCAGGAACTGACCGCGCTGCTGGATGAGCTGACCACGTTGGGGCAGGGCGCGCACGTCGCCGACCTGCACGCCATCGACGAAGTGTGCGAAGCCTTGCTCGACCTCTACGGCGCCGTGGAAGAAAGCAGCCTGGCGGTCAGCGAACGGTTCTTTCAGGAAGCCGAACAGGCGCATGAAGCACTGATCAACATGCTCGACCAACTTGCGGCCGGCCAGGAAATCAGCCCCGCGCCCGCGCGCGTGCGAGCCTTGCGTGAATTGCTCGATGAAGCCCTCGACCCGTCCGCCACCGGCCTGATCACAAGCGACGGCAGCCGCGCGCTGAGCATCTCCGAACTGGGCGCCGCCACCGCGCAGTTGGACCAGAGCATGGCGATTGACGACGAGATCGTTGAGATCTTCCTGGAAGAGGCGGTCGACATTCTCGACAGTGCCGGGCAGTCGCTCAAACGCTGGTTGCTGGAGCCCGATAGCGTTGCGCCGTTGTCGTCATTACAACGCGATTTGCACACGCTCAAAGGCGGCGCGCGCATGGCCGAAATAGGCCCGGTGGGTGACCTGGCCCAGGAGCTGGAATGCCTGTATGAAGGCTTGGTCGACCGCCGCTACAGCTACTGTGCAGAACTGTCTTTTCTACTGATGGCCAGCCATGAGCGGCTGGCGTTGCAGTTGGATCAACTGCAAGACCACCAGGCCCTGAGCGACTCCAGCGAGTTGGTCGGCCAACTGCGCGCGTTCCGCCAGAGCAACACGCCGGCTGCCCGGTAATTGCCGCCGAGGCGCCAGGGGCTGATCCCGAGCTGCTGGAAATTTTCCTGGAAGAAGCCGCCGATATTCTCGACAGCTCAAACAGCGCGTTGCTGCGCTGGCAGGCCGAGCCGAACAATCGCCAAGAGGTGGAAACCCTGCTGCGCGACTTGCACACCCTCAAGGGTGGCGCGCGCATGGTCGAGATCGGGCCGATTGGCGATCTGGCCCATGAGCTGGAGTTTCTGTACGAAGGCCTGTCTGCCGGTTTGCTCGCACCTTCGCTTGAACTGTTCGCGTTGCTGCAAGATTGCCATGACCGCCTGGCGCAGATGATCGATGCAGTGGCGGGTGGTTTGCCGGTAGGCCCGGTGGAGCAACTGATCGAGCGCATCAAAAGCCTGCTGCACCCGAGCGATGAGCCGTTAGCCCCGGTAGCGTTGCCGGCGGGCAAGGCCGAAGCGCCGGTTGATCCTGCGGCCGACATGGTAAAAATATCCGCCGACTTGCTCGATGACCTGGTCAACCTGGCCGGTGAAACGTCGATTTTTCGTGGCCGCATCGAGCAGCAGGTCAACGACGCGAGCACCGCCCTCAATGAGGTCGAAACCACCATTGAGCGCATGCGCGACCAACTGCGCCGCCTCGACACCGAAACCCAGGGGCGCATCCTCAGCCGCCAACAGGCCGAGGCCGAGCGCCTGGGTTATGAAGAATTCGACCCGCTGGAAATGGACCGCCACTCACAGCTGCAGCAGTTGTCGCGCGCGCTGTCCGAGTCGGCCTCAGACCTTCTGGACCTTAAGGAAACCCTCGACCGGCGCAACGCGGACGCGCATAACCTGTTGCAGCAACAGGCGCGCATCAACACCCAATTGCAGGAAGGCCTGATGCGCACGCGCATGGTGCCGTTTGAACGCATGGTGCCGCGCCTCAAGCGCATCGTGCGCCAAGTGGCGCAAGAGCTGGGCAAGGACGTGGATTTCGTGGTCGGCAACGCCGAGGGCGAGATGGACCGCAACGTGCTGGAACGCATGGTCGCGCCGCTCGAACATATGCTGCGCAACGCCGTCGACCATGGCCTGGAGCCCCGCGAGGCGCGCTTGCTGGCGGGTAAGCCGGCGAAGGGGCGCATCACGCTGGACCTGACCCACGAAGGCGGCGATATTGTTTTCGACATGCGCGACGACGGTGCCGGCGTGCCCCTCGACGCGGTGCGGCGCAAGGCGATCAAGCGCGGCTTGCTCAGCCCTGATCAAGAGATCAGTGACCGCGATGTGCTGCAGTTCATTCTGCAACCGGGGTTTTCCACCGCCGAAAAAATTACGCAAATTTCCGGGCGCGGCGTGGGCATGGACGTGGTGCACGAAGAAGTGCGCCAGTTGGGCGGCTCGATGTTCATTGATTCGACATCGGGCGTGGGCGTGCACTTTCGCGTGCGCCTGCCGTTTACCGTGTCGGTCAACCGGGCGTTGATGGTGCACTGCGCAGACGATCAATACGCGATCCCGATCAACACCATCGAAGGCTTGGTGCGTGTGCTGCCCCACGAACTGGCCGGGCACTATCAGCAAGACCCGCCGCGTTATGAATACGCTGGCCAGCGCTACGAGTTGTTTTACCTCGGCGACCTGCTGCACACCGTCGCCCGCCCGAAATTACTCGGCCAGTACCAGGCCGTGCCGGTGCTGCTGGTGCACTGCAATGAGCGACGTGTGGCGGTGCACGTGGACGCCATGGCCGATACCCGGGAAATCGTGGTCAAGGGCCTGGGGCCGCAGTTTGCGGGCGTACAGGGTGTGTCGGGCGCGACCATTCTGGGTGATGGCCGCGTGGTGCTGATCATCGATTTGCTCGCGCACATTCGCGCGCGGCAACCGGCCTTGCCGGCCCAAACGGTTGACGCACCGCTGCTGCTCAACGACCCGCTGAAAAAGCGCCCGCTGCTGGTGCTGGTGGTGGACGACTCGGTCACCGTGCGCAAAGTCACCAGCCGCCTGCTGGAGCGCAACGGCATGAACGTGCTCACCGCCAAAGACGGCATCGACGCCATCGCCCTGCTCGAAGAACACACGCCGGACCTGATGCTGCTCGACATCGAAATGCCGCGCATGGATGGTTTTGAGGTGGCCATCCAGGTGCGCAACGACCCGCGGCTGATGCGCCTGCCGATCATCATGATCACCTCGCGCACTGGCCAAAAACACCGCGACCGCGCCATGGCCATCGGCGTCAACGACTACCTTGGCAAGCCGTATCAAGAGTCGGTGCTGCTCGAAAGCATCGCCTATTGGAGCAAGCCCGATGCTTGACCACCGCACCCGCCAACTCACCGGCCTGCTGCTGCCCCTGGCTGATCGCAACCTGGTGCTGCCCAACGTCGCCATCGCCGAGCTGATCGACTTCCAGCGCGGCGAACCGGCCAGCGATGCGCCGCCGTGGTATTTGCGGCAAGTGACCTGGCGTGATCGGCAATTGCCGCTGATCAGCTTTGAGGCGGCGTGCGGCGAGGCGATCATGACCGGCGAGCGCTCGCGCATCGTCGTGCTGAACGCACTGGGCGGGCGGCCGACGCTGAAGTTTATCGCGCTGGTGATACAAGGCATTCCACGCTCGTACAAGCTCGACAGCCAGTTGAGTTACGTCGACGTGCCGCTGTGCCCGCTGGAGCTTGCGGCAGTGCAAGTGGGCGAACACGTGGCGAAAATACCCGACCTCATGGGCTTGGAAGCGCTGCTGGTAGAGTCTGGCCTGGCCTGATCCGCCATTCTCTAGTGTAGGAGGGGGCTTGCTCCCGATGGCGACCTGTCAGTTGATACAGATGCAGCTGACCCACCTCTATCGGGAGCAAGCCCCCTCCCACATTTATTTCCTGTGCCTGGCAGACCGAGCCCGCTACTCAATGCGCGCAAACCGCTCAATCACCGGCTGCTCCCGATGTTCGGCCTGCCATAAGTCATAGGCACTTTGCATGGCCCCATGGCGGCTAGTCTTCGTTCCGTCATCGAAAAGCGGTGACACGGACGTGCAAGCCCGACGAAACTGTTTAGGCGTAAAAACGCCCAGCCAATCACGGGCGTTTTTTGTGCTCTCTGCTTTATGGCGGCTGCGCGCAGGAGGTCCTCGGACCTGCTGGGTGTCCTGAACAGGCCCGGTCTTGCACACCTGCGCACGGTCGCACCCTCATTCGCGTGCAAGCGAACGGTGGCGCTCCTTATTAACTGTTTAGGAGCTTAATCATGGTCAAACCCACTCCAAATCCGCCTGCCCAACTGTTCACCGTAAACCCCCATCAAAACACCGAAGCCGTGCTGGTCAACGCCAGCGAAACCTTGTCTTCCCTCAACGCGATGACCTGCAATCTAGCCTTCAACCTGGACACCGCCCAGCGCGCGACGATGCTGGCGATTCAGCAAATGGCAGAGTTGGCGCAGTTACTGGTCGACAGAGCGCTGGAGCAAGTCAGCCCTTCACCCGAATCAAAAAATGGTCCCCTATAGGGACTGAGACCTGGCAGATGCCACAGATCAACTGTGGGAGGGGGCTTGCTCCCGATAGCGACCTGGCAGTTGACACCATTCAACTGACCCACCTGATCGCACCGCGCGCGGTAAAGATCCTCGACCCACTGCCGATAGCCAAGGGAGTTTTTCGATGGAAGTATCGACGCAATGTGGCTATTGGATGGGTTCGCCTGGCTGTACAACCTCAATCGGTTTACCGGTGCCTTGCTCATGTGGTTTGTGGTGCTGGTGCTGACGGCCGCCGTGACCATGAACGTTCAGTCCAACCGCGGCAAGCTGTGGGGGTTCATGGTTTCTTGCGCAGGCGCGGTGTTTATTCTGGTGTACCTGGAAAGTCTCAAGCTCATCGGTGCCGACAACGCGATCAAAGGGGTTGTGAGCAATTTTGTGGTCATGACGCTGGGTGGTCTCGGCTCGGGCCTGCTGGCGGTGGCTATATCCCAAGGCCCAAGCAACGATGAAGATGAGCAGGCGCGGGGTTTCATCCGTAACCGCCTGTTGGACGCCCTCGAATATGCCTTTGTGTTTGTCGGAATTTGCTCATTCACCGTGTTCGCGATCGGCCTGCCACTCAGTTTGCTGGAGTGGCCTCCCGTCGCAGAGCAGGACCTGTTAAGCCTGCTGATCGTGTGTCTGGGCGCCTTGCTTGGTTACGCGATCGTCTCCCGTCCAAGTCGCCTGCAAAACTGGGAACAACTGGGTGCAGGCGCGCTGGTGGCGCTGCTCGTGCTGCTGTTGCCGGTGTACGGCCAGGCACTGTCGGGCCTTTGGCAATGGAGCGCGGCGGCGGTAGTGGGGCTGCACATCTTCGCCGCCGTGGCGCTGTTCAGGACGTTATGGTTCCATCGCAGCGAATGGCGAAGAAGATAAAGCCCGTATTCATTGAGTCATCATTAACCCCGCCGTAACGATCCAGCGCTGAGCTTGATTGATAGCCCCGCCGTTCACTCCTAAGGTACAGCCCACGACAGCAAACCCGTGGAGCGACCATGACAACAACCATCACCCCCGACTCGCGCTGGACGCGGCGGCGCGACGAGAAGCAGCGGCGCCTCGGGCTGGTCAAGCAGTTTGCCGACGGGGCGGTGTTGCCCAGTGACAAGATCGTCGAAGCCCTTGAGGCGCTGATCCTGCCCGGCGACCGCGTGGTGCTGGAAGGCAACAACCAGAAGCAGGCCGACTTTCTGTCGCGCTCCCTGGCCAAAGCCGACCCGGCCAAGCTCCACGATTTGCACATGATCATGCCGAGTGTCGGCCGTTCCGAGCACCTCGACCTGTTTGAAAAAGGCATCGCGCGCAAACTGGATTTCTCGTTTGCCGGCACGCAATCCCTGCGCATCAGCCAGTTGCTCGAAGACGGCTTGCTGGAAATCGGCGCGATCCACACCTACATCGAACTCTACGCACGGCTGGTGGTGGACCTGATCCCCAACGTGGTGCTTTCCGCCGGGTTCATGGCCGACCGCGCGGGCAATATCTACACCGGTGCCAGCACCGAAGACACGCCTGCGCTGATCGAGCCCGCCGCGTTCAGCGATGGCATCGTGATCGTGCAGGTTAACCAGTTGGTGGATGATGTCAGCGAATTGCCACGCGTCGACATCCCGGCCAGTTGGGTGGACTTTGTGGTGGTGGCCGACAAGCCGTTTTACATCGAACCGCTGTTTACCCGCGACCCGCGCCACATCAAGCCGGTGCATGTGCTGATGGCGATGATGGCGATCCGTGGCATCTACGAAAAACACAACGTGCAGTCGCTCAACCACGGCATCGGCTTCAACACCGCCGCCATCGAATTGATCCTGCCCACCTACGGCGAATCCCTCGGCCTGAAGGGCAAGATCTGCCGCAACTGGACACTCAACCCGCACCCGACGTTGATCCCCGCCATCGAAAGCGGTTGGGTGCACAGCGTGCATTGCTTCGGCACCGAACTGGGCATGGAAAACTACATCGCCGCGCGGCCGGATGTGTTCTTCACCGGGCGCGACGGCTCGATGCGCTCCAACCGGATGGTTTGCCAACTGGCTGGTCAATACGCGGTCGACCTGTTCATCGGCGCCACCCTGCAAGTCGACGGCGACGGCCATTCCTCCACGGTGACGCGGGGTCGTCTCGCAGGTTTTGGTGGCGCGCCGAACATGGGCCACGACCCGCGCGGCCGTCGCCACAGCACGCCGGCGTGGCTGGATATGCGCCACGACGACGCGCCTGAAGCCTTGCTTGAGCGCGGCAAAAAGCTCGTGGTGCAAATGGTCGAGACCTTCCAGGAAGGCGGCAAGCCGACCTTCGTCGACACCCTCGACGCGGTGGAAGTGGCGCGCAAAAGCGGCATGCCGCTGGCACCGATCATGATCTACGGCGACGACGTTACCCACTTGCTGACCGAAGAAGGCATCGCCTACCTGTACAAAGCGCGCTCGCTTGAAGAACGCCAGGCGATGATCGCCGCCGTCGCCGGGGTGACCGCCATCGGCATGCGCCATAACCCCAAAGACACCGCGCGCATGCGCCGCGAAGGCTTGATCGCGCTGCCGGAAGACTTGGGCATCCGCCGCACCGACGCCACCCGCGAACTGTTGGCCGCCAAGAGCGTGGCCGACTTGGTGGAATGGTCCGGCGGCCTGTACAACCCACCCGCCAAGTTCAGGAGCTGGTAAATGCGCGCCCTTAAACTGCACGAACTGAGCCTGGCGGATCGCCTGGCAGATAGGGCCGTGGAGGCGTTGATCGATGAGGCTGACTTGTCGCCGAAACCCGCCTTGGTCGACCGTCGCGGCAACGGCGCGCACAGCGATTTGCACCTGGGGCTGATGCACGCCTCGGCGCTGTCGCTGTGGCCGATGTTCAAGGAAATGGCCGAAGCCGCGCTTGAATGCGGTGAAGTCGGCTTGCCCTTGCGCGAAGCCCTCGGGCGGATTGGTCGCGAAGGCGAGCAGGCGATGCTCGTCACTACCGGCGGCGTGAACACCCATCGCGGCGCCATCTGGGCCCTCGGGTTGCTCACAGCGGCGGCCGCTCTGGCACCTCGCGCCATCACCTTGAACGCCGCCAGGCTTGCCTTGCTCAACGACCGCTACGCCCCGCAACCTCTGAGCCACGGTGCTCAGGTTGCGCAACGCTACGGCGCACGCGGTGCGCGGGAAGAAGCGCAGCTCGGCTTCCCTGCAGTGATGCAACGCGGCCTGCCGCAACTGCACAAAAGCCGCCTGCAAAACGCTGGCGAACAGAACGCGCGCCTGGATGCGTTGCTCGCGATCATGACCGAGCTGGCCGACACCTGCGTGCTTTACCGCGCTGGCACCGAAGGCTTGCACGCCATGCAACGCGGCGCGCAGGCAGTGCTGGAGGCCGGCGGCAGCGCAAGCCTCGCCGGGCGCCGCCAACTGCACGAACTCGACCAACACCTGCTGGCCCTGAATGCCTCCCCCGGTGGCGCCGCTGACCTGTTGGCCGCCTGCCTGTTTATCGACCGCCTCGACGGAGCGTTTTGATGGAAACCTTAACCTTTGAATTCCCCGCCGGGCAGCCGCCAAAAGGCCGTGCGCTGGTGGGTTGCGTCGGTTCCGGCGACCTTGAAGTGCTGCTGGAGCCGGGCACGCCCGGCACGCTGACGATTCAGGTGCAGACCTCGGTGAATGGCGCCGAACAGCGCTGGCAGCATCTGTTCGAACGAATCTTTCAGGAGCAGACGCCCCCGGCCTTGAAGATTGACATCCACGACTTCGGTGCGACGCCCGGCGTGGTGCGCTTGCGCTTGGAGCAGGGTTTCGAGGAGATCGGCCATGACTGACTTGCTGGCTAAACACAGCTTTGTCGAACTCGGCGCGCGGCAGCGAGCCAAGGCGTTACTCGACGCTGGCTCTTACCGTGAACTGATCGACCCGTTCCAGCGTGTGATGTCGCCGTGGCTGAGCCGCCAGCGTGGTGCCTCAGGCCGACGACGGCGTGGTGATCGCCAAAGGCAACATCGCCGGATTGCCGGTGGTGGTGGCCGCCATCGAAGGCAACTTTCAAGGCGGTAGCCTCGGTGAAGTCGGCGGCGCAAAAATCGCCGGTGCACTGGAGCTGGCCGCCGAAGACAACCGCAAGGGCATCCCCACGCGTGCGGTGCTGTTGCTCGAAACCGGCGGCGTGCGCTTGCAGGAAGCCAACCTGGGCCTGGCCGCGATTGCCGATATTCACGCGGCGATTGTCGACCTGCGCCAGTATCAGCCGGTGATCGGTGTGGTGGCGGGCAGCGTCGGGTGTTTCGGCGGCATGTCCATCGCCGCCGGGCTGTGCAGTTACCTCGTGGTCACCCGTGAAGCGCGGCTTGGCCTCAACGGCCCACAGGTGATCGAGCAGGAAGCGGGGCTGGAAGAATACGATTCGCGCGACCGCCCGTTTATCTGGAGCCTGACCGGCGGCGAGCAGCGTTTTAACAGCGGCCTGGCCGACCGTTATGTGGCCGACGATGTGGCGCAGGTTCAACACACCGTCAGCGCATTGTTGCAACAAGGTTTGCCTGACGAGCAACGCAGCCGCCGCGCCGGGTTTTACCTGGCGCGCCTGGCCGAGCTGGACGCCACACCGCAAATCGACCCGGCGACGGTGCGCGAGCTGTATCAAGGAGAACGCTCATGAGAGGGTTGCAGTGGTTCAACGCATTGAGCAACGGCGCCACGCCCGTCGACGGTTTGCCGGCGTCGCTGAAAGTCGCCGATGGCGTGTTGGGCGAACACGCGGTGCGCTTTATCGCCGTGGTCACCGATGAACACAACCGCTTCCCGCGCGCGCGTAATGGCGAGGTCGGTTTGCTCGAAGGTTGGGGCTTGGCCAAGGCCGTGGACGCCGCCATCGAGCGTGGCGACCAGCGCCCGATTATCGCCATCGTCGATGTGCCCAGCCAAGCCTATGGCCGTCGCGAAGAAGCCCTCGGTATTCACCAGGCGCTGGCCGCCGCTGCCGACAGCTATGCGCGCGCTCGGTTGGCCGGGCACCCGGTGATCGCGCTGTTGGTGGGCAAGGCCATGTCCGGCGCGTTTCTGGCCCACGGCTACCAGGCCAACCGCCTCATCGCCCTGCGTGACCCCGGCGTGATGGTGCACGCGATGGGCAAGGCATCGGCGGCGCGAGTGACCTTGCGCAGCGTCGAGGAGCTGGAAGCCCTGGCCGCCAGTGTGCCGCCGATGGCCTATGACATCGACAGCTACGCCAGCCTCGGGTTGCTCTGGGAAACCTTGTCGGTCAGTCAAATTGAACAGCCCAGCGCCGATGATGTGGCGCGGGTCGGTGATTGTCTGGCGAATGCGATCAAGGATGTACAGGCCGGCGGCAGTGATTTGCGCGGCCGCCTCGGCGCAGCCAATCGCGCCGCCTCCAGCCACGTGCGCGAACTGCTGCGGGAGCAATGGTGAACGCTCACGATTTGCTCTGGGGCATGACCCCGGCGCATCTGCCCGCCGCTGTCCCGGCGTGGGTGACCGAGGTCATCGCGGCGGGCGAGCCCGTGGGGGTACGCCGCGCGCTCACCGCGCCGGGCACGGTGGCCGTGGGCGTGCGCGGGCGCTGCGCGAGCAACGGTTTGCGGCCGTGATGCCCACCGCAGCGATTCAACGGCGAGTGACGCCGCAGGCGCTGCGCGACGTGATCTCACCGCGCGATTTACCGGCGTTGCGCGCACTTGATCAACTGCGGCCGGTGTTG